>JABXJU010000306.1 GCA_013375405.1 Candidatus Helarchaeota archaeon | reverse complement strand
CAGGGAATACAATAGAGCTGCGGATCATCAGGAACAGACAGATCATGGCGCTGTTGCTCACCCTTGGTATCAGGCCCTGATATGGACTGCCGCTAGCTGGATTCATCTAAATAGACTAGAAACAGTTACACAGGCCAGCAGTGCTTTATCTAGAGAGCAGGCCCCCGTAGGGCTTAGGAGGTTGACAACGTTTCGAGGCGAGTATCATTATTTAAATCTGGGGAGTCCTATAGATTCTGGGGCCGGGGTAGCATAGTTTGGCTAATGCGCTGGACTCATGATCCAGAGGACTGCGGCACCAGCGCCCAGGCCGGATAGAGAGCATGGGTTCAAATCCCATCCCCGGCACTTCCAAAAACTTATATTTTAGGTATTTTTCTAGCTCTTTTTCGATATAGATTCGCACGCGCGAATCGATCTACCTGCGAACAATTATAAATAATTATTATATGCATGCATTTTACTAAATAATAATTTATTTTAAGTAATACTTTAAATCCATAACTATTCTATCAATCCAAGGCTCAACATTTTGTAATGACATATTACGATATCTATTAATAGCCTCTGTTTCTGTTTTTATATTTTCAATTGTTTCAAGAATCAAATATAACTCATATTTTTTAATTATTTGTCCAATGATGAATGTATCAATAGGACCATAACTTGGATCAATTAAAGCTAAGGTATCAGAAATATCTTTTATTCTTTTTGATTCAAAATACATTTTAAGTTTTAGATCTCTGGCACGTAACAAATTATAAGAACGATCTCTATAGGCTTTTAATTTTAAAAGAATAAGTAACTCTTTTATTGGAATTTTGTAAGTTCTATCCTCAATTAATCTAATTTCGTACTTACCATCCTCGAAACATATAATGTAAGGTAAAATCTTATTTCTGTCCTCATGAAATGCATTGGAAAAATTAGATGTAAGGAGATCTAAATAGACATACTCATTTTCATAATCCGGTAAAGATTTTGCGAACTTTGCCCAAGAATCGTCTCCAAGCTGTCTTTCAGTTGGTACCCAGTTACATCTATCTTCAATAAATTCTCTGACCTGATAAACTTGTTCATGAGAACAGACTATATCAACATCAATTGACTCTAAATAATCATTATAGGAATAAACTGCCCATCCTCCGATAAGGACATAATCATATCCTGATAATTTTAAAAAGAAATCAAGCGTTTCAAGTTCATGACGAGAAAATATTCTTGCTTGTATAGAAATATCTTGATTGAGAGTCAGATTTGATTACCTCTCATTTTTGAATAAATGTCAATAGCTGCTTCTTTACCAGATGGTCCATAACACACTAGATCTATTACTGTTTGAATTTTTGAACATACATTTCTCCCATTTATTTTTATGGATTCTGTGAATAGCTCTTTGGAATCTGCTTGGTATATTTCAATATATAAAGCGCCCTTATTTTTTTGTATAAATTGTTGAAAGTCATTTTGATTAATTATTTTTAAATCATCTAGATAAATTTGCATTACATCGTATTTTTTAATATATGGTGAGTATTTTTTTGCTGCGCTGAATAAAGTAAATGCATATTTTATTCCTTTATTTTTAAACAAACTTGTGATTTTGTTCTCCACTTCTTCTATATTATCATAGTTTTTAGATATATAAAATTCTGTAACTTTCAATTCATCCATACGACGATGCCAAGATATATCATTAAGTAACTTCCATGAATCTATTAAGGTAAGATATTTTCCTTTATACTCTGCAATGTTTCTTTCTCTCAAATATGATACAACTTTATTTACCTGGCCTAAAGAAACATTAGTTTGAGAAGATATTTCAAGTTGAGTGGTTTTATTATTTTCAAGAATAAATTTAAGTATTTGTAATGATTTTGGTGTTACAATAGATACTGATTTTCTCTTTTGATAGTATGGTTCATCAAGTTTAGAATAAAAGATGGAAGGTAAGATACTAATTTTGTTTATAATTTGTTCAAATGATACATTATTATCAGAAATAGAATATCCCATTATTCCAATTTTTTCATATTTTTCATTAATCTTTAATAAAATATTTTCTACTTGTTTCACATGAAAAAAATCCATTGGTATTACAATTAATATAAAGTCATATTTCTCACTTGTGAGATTTAAATATCCAAGAATCTGATAAATTGAGCGAATTACACTTGCAGAATGTGATGCTTTTTTTAATTCAACTAATACTTTTTCTCCATTTAAATTTAAAATAATGTCGGGTCTAAAACCTTCGTATGTTTCAACTTCCGTTTTAATATCAACTGAAGTAAGCATATCTTCAATCGAATTCTTGAACGCCTTCACAAGGCCTTGATGTGAGACATTCTGTGAATCCATGGAATTACTTCACAGTGAAAAGTTTCACAACGTAATATAAAAGTGTTTCATTAAGGGATGAAAATGCATTTTTTGAAAATTTTCATCTTGTTTAGTACTTATTTTCATCGATCAATGAAATCGATTAAAATCAAAGAATCTCTAATGGGAGGTTGTAAACAAGGTGTTAACCCATCACTTGGCTCTATAATTGTAATTTAATATCTGAAAACGAAATGACCATTTTGTTTTGAAAATACAAAAACTATGTCAACTTGGATTTTCCGAGTTTGAATCCGAGTTTGGATCTAGGCCAGTGTGCATATTCTCTTTTAGAAGATAAAAATCAACTCTTTTTGGATAATCAACCGAAATCTGAGTTATAGCCGATGGCTAACCAAGTAAAGGGTATTTTACTAAAACAGGGCAACTTTGTTTTCAGAGTTTGGATATGAGTTTGGAGCTATCCCCCGGCACTCCTTGTGAATCCACGGTAATCTTCGAGAAGTATCTTAGAGAAGTCAAATAATAGGCGCCCTCTACCATCAGGCGCGAGCTGTGGATCATTGAGCGGCTTCAGAAACACGTTAACCTCCTGGGACTAAGACGCCGTTGAGCGGCGTATCATAATGACGGTATCCTACACGAGTCGATAATAGAAGACGCCTTTCACCATTCTTTCCTGAACCTCTCCAATGTTCCTCAGGTAGACGAGGTGTGCGAGTGTCTCCGAAGCCGCCATACGTTTGGTCCAAAGATGCATCCGAGGCCAAGCGTCGCTATCCCAAGAGACATTCGCAGAGACTTGGAATACCGTTTGCTCCCCTCCGCTTAGGGCATCAAGAATCTCTCTGCACCTTTTTTCGTGGTGGTGCTTGAGTTCATCAATCCTGTTACCGAGATCCTTGAACGCATACTCGTGGGAAGGTAAGACCAGGTCCACAGAGAGGTCTCTGAGCTTCTCCAGGGAGCTGAGGTAGTCTGCCAGCGGATCAGCGTCCTCATTGGTGTGGAGGCTTATGTGAGATGTGATCCTTGGCAGGACATGATCACCAGAGAATAGAATCTTCCGTTCCGAGTCGTACATGCATATGTGCTCGTTTGCATGTCCTGGTGTCCAGATCACTCTGAGCTTAAAGCCCTCGAGATTGAGTAGGTCACCATCTGACACCGTCTCATCGACGCATATTGAGGTGGGACGTCGTTTGAAGGCATGCTCGAATCGACCCAGGATTTTTAGGAAGTTTCCACCACCAAGGGTTTGAAGCTCGTTCTGCGCTTTATTGTATCTATCCTTCTCGGAAGCCCGCCCCATCAGAACTTCATGCGCCTTTTCATGGGCGTAGACCTTAGCGTTAGATGTCGATTTAACATACCCGACCAGACCTATATGGTCTCGATGCAGATGCGTGAGTATGATACGCTCGATATATGAGGATTCTAAGCCCACCATCTTTAATTGCTCATCCAAGGCGATTCTCGCCCTGCCTGCTCCAACACCGGTATC
>JABXJU010000305.1 GCA_013375405.1 Candidatus Helarchaeota archaeon | reverse complement strand
CAAAAAACCCACTGTAACTTATTTATTTACAGTGGGTTATGATATTTTGGCTCCCGGGGAGGGGGAAGAATCCGAACTTTTTCCGTAATCTTCATTCTTGGCCTTTCAAATACAAGGAAAAACAAACGCTTTCTGATATTCTACCAGCTTGAAAACAAAATAGTCCCGGTCGGCCTCGTGTAAGACCCACTTTCTTCACTTACACTTAACTCTCCCGTTCATCAGCCTGGGCGCTCCCTTCTGCACTTCCAGTACTATTCCTCACAGCGGTCGGCGTTGGCACCCTTCCAGTCCTTCGGTGAGCTAACAAAGTCACCAATTCGGCGCCTGACACTGATTTTTCGCTTTTAGGAATTTTAATTCTTTTAGGAAATTTCGCTTCAATTTTGTTAAATTTTTTTCTAAATTTTCAATCCGTTCTTTAAGTCCCCTTTCTCTTATCAAAATACCCGTATCGCGAAGTATTGTTGTTATCTGTCGATTATGAGCATAAATCATCTCATATGTATTCTCCAAGAGAACCAACGTATCTCTGGATAAAATGGCTAGTTCACCTGACGCTCGTATATTTTGATATCCTAAAGTATACAGGGGCGACAGGTCAAAAATAGTCCATTCAGGGTTCCTATAAGTCTTTTGGGTTTCTTTAGTGATAAGAATATTTAGTTCAATCTCTTCAAACAATGCATTAAACAATCTTTTCCTTGTCGCTTTTTCATGGAAGTGCCGCTCTAACCAGATACCCAAGATAACGCCAAGAAGAGTAAATATACCTGTAATTATAGCATTCATTTATCTTGATTACTCAAAAATTTAAGACTCTTATCCCCTCGCTGAAATCTCTTTCAATCCCGTAATAAATTCAAGAGGATTCTGATATTTCTCATTCTCAAAATCACCTGGGACGCGTGTAGTTATTGCCATTTAGGAAGAAAAATATTCATAAATTTTCTTTTTGAAAAAACTGAAAATTTTGACGAATATAAATGTGTACTAAATATCTCATTATCTATAACAATTACAGACTCAATTTCCCATTTTTTTCCTATAGAAAGTTGGTAACGCGATAAGACGTCTTTAAAATGGTTTTTGACCCATTCTATTCTTTTTTGATGTTTTTGCATAATTGAATTCTCACCAACAAATAGTTTTTTTAACTCTCCACGGATTTCATAGGGTGTTCGAGCAACATTTAAGTTTTTGCATTCAATAATTAGAATGCGCTTCTTTCGTAAATGAATTACCAGAATATCCAGGTCGCCCAAGGGTTTCCCTCCATCTTGAATTTTAATTTTCCCAAATTTTTTTATACGTTTATCTGTTATAATTCCTCTTATTCGTTTAAATAAATCGTAAATTTCATCGTTGAAAAATTCTCCTTGTTTTTTACGATACTGACCAATAATACTTTTCGCCACGTTACTTTTTACCTTAAGCTTACCGCTTGAAAATAGGCCAAATAAATACTCTATTGAGTGCTGAAGATGTCTATTCCCCCATAGAATATATTTATTATCATCTTGGATAGCACCAATCAATGGCTTCCTCATAAAAGACTTTTCTCGATTAAACCGCCAAGGGTAAACATCGCAATCACGTTTTCCGTCTTTACTTCGGTTCCAAAAGTCACTCCTTTCTTGTAACGATAAATTCTCTAAAATATCAATTATCTTATTTTTATTAAATTTTATCTTATCTTCTATTTGTTCAACTAAAGCGTTATATAAAGTTTTCTTGCAAGTCTGAATTTGAATTAATCCTATGGCGTAAACCTCTCGAACAACAGCTGCCATATCATCAAAGGAGTATCCCCATTCTGACTGAAATGCAGTATTAATCTCTGTTACCAATTCTGTATTTTGTTTCTCTTTACTAAAACTCATCCAATGCCTATAAAACTTATCATGGGACCTAATGACTTTTCCCTCCATCATTTCCGTAATATACTCTTCATATTTCCCTTCAAAATCCTTTCTCATTGAACCAAGTCGTTTGGAGGGCAATACACTCAATTTAATATCCGCAATTTTATAGTAAATCAAATCGCATAAAAAAGCCCAATTGATTATTTCTGATGCAACTGCTTGTAATTCGTTAAAGAGAGTATAAGTTAATGATTGAGATCCATTCGGAGGAATAGCCGAGATGTATTCAATTAAGAATCTTATTGCCCTTGCGGATTTATTAACGTCGTCAAACTCTTGTTTAAACATTTTAATCATTTCATCTTCATTTCCAAAGCACGCTATTCTTGTAGGCATAGTTAATGATTTGAAAGCTCGTTCATAAGTAAATCTTTCATGGAAAGAAATTAACTCCTCTAGAAGTCCTTCCCTTTTTAAAGACGATATTAGCTTTGTTAGCTTTTTAAACAAAAAATCTACGACATTATGCAAGAGGTCTACTCTTTGTCCATCTGGAATGTTGCCTTCTCTAAGTTTTAATTGGTCAGTTAAATATTCTCCTACCTCGTCTAAAAGAAGATTTTCATTGAATTTTTGCACTTTATGAAATGTGGGAAGGTTAGTATTATCAAGAAGGGGTGTTACAGCAGTATTTAGTATAAGAAGTTTTTTCTTAATACCAACAGGAGCATGTTTATCTAAGATTGATTCAATATAATCATCTGTCAAAATATTCCAAGAAGAAAAGCCGGCTTCTTTTGCAAATTCGCGAATCGATTTCAGGATTTCTTTCATAAAGTATCTTTCCCCTATATTATCTGCACCATATAATAAGTTAAGCGCCGTACGAAATATCTTTAGATTAATTGACTGACGAGCTATATCCACCTCAAATTTCAAGCAAGTTGTCTTCAAAGTAATGTTTTTTATTGTTTTGGCAGTTGACATTGGTTCATTCCATTTAAAGGAGTCCTCTAATTTTAAATTAAATAACATAATTGGCATTTTTTCCCTAAAGGAATCAAACACAGTATAAATAGAAGGTGTAAACTGCCATAGCCAATAAGTTATCATATCCGCAAATTCTGCATACATGCTATGCAATTCTCTCTCTTCATTATTCTGGTATTCAGGTCCTAATACCCAAATTAGTATGGGTAATCCTTCAAATAGAAGCGTGATTCTTTGTCCCATTCTTGACATTGGGGTATAAATTGGTATTCTTGTATCATCGTGTAAATTTGTTACCTCGACAATGCCATCAAGTGTAAATGACGGAACTCCATGAAAATCTCTTTTCCTTGAAATTTCTTTGCAAATCTCCATCGCCCCACCGGGAGAAAACCAGATAAAATTAGGCTTAGCTTTATCTGAAGAATAGTAGCTATATCCCAATTTCCTAAAATAATAAAATTCATCCAAGGGACTCGTTGCTATTACTTTGCTTAAAGTCTTCCGAATATCATTATGAGCCGCTGCATACTGCCAAAGGATTAGTTTATTTCCTCCCTCAAGTAAACAAATTTGTTCTAAATCTGCTGCCGAAAACAGAAGTTTTTTTGAATAATACGGCGGTGGAGATTCATTAACTCCCCCTGCATACCACCGCCCTATTCCTTGAATCACGATCAAAACAATTATTTCATTTAATTTAGAAAGAGAACTAAATAGTTTTTCTTCGGTTTTCTTTTGAAGAGGCTCTAGACTATTAATTGTGCTTTTACAGTCCCACTTTCCATATACTTGGTTCTCATTATAATCAGTAAGGTCATCGGAAAAAAATTGAACATATATAGCTTTATTTAAATCAAGATCAAATAGCCCCTGTTTTATATTAACCTCTAAGCAAGCGACTGAAAATTGAGCCATATCTATTTGTTTGTTTCCTAAATATCCAAGTGATTCTACTATAGAATGCCAAACAGATTCTCTGTATGCTTCACTTAATACTCCTATAACGTTATATCGTTTTGCTAAACAG
>JABXJU010000304.1 GCA_013375405.1 Candidatus Helarchaeota archaeon | reverse complement strand
ATATGCTTGACGAATTACTAGAACACGCAACAAGTAATAAAACTCTAATTCAGCATGAAATTAAGGGTTTATCCGAAGATTTTGACGTAGATGCTATACTAAAGACATGGAAGGAACGTACTCCTAAACAGAGAACATGCGATATGATTGCAGAAGATGGTAGTTTCAATTATATGACCTTTAAAAGTTTCTCTGTTTATGCAGTTGGTGTGGAGACTGTATTGTATGAAAATGGAGTTTTATCACGCTTTCCGGCTTGCGATGTGGATATTCTGAGGCCATATAAATATACTAGAAACAGATTGCGCCTTTATATGTCTATTTTAGAAAATAAAGCAGTATTAAACACAAGCAAGAATGTAGATCCGATAGATTTAGCTCTTATTGATGGTTCAATTCTCGGAAGCCTCATACGTCCTGCCGCTTTTACATATAGACCTAATGCACAAATCAGATCTTTTATTGAAGGCAATTTGCTACCAAAAATAGAAGAGGATTTGACTAACAATTGCTCTGTTGAAATCCTTTCCAAAAAGCTTTCAAAGGAATTGACACAAGTTCAAGAAGAAATTAAAACTTCAGCAAACATTTATCTTGAGTATCTTGAGCATCTTCTGGTGCTTTCGAAATTATTTGATCTTAGCGATAAAATTGTTTCGATTTCTAAGCTGTCCCGAAGTACAGATTATTTCCACCACCAAATACCGGATATGGCTTTATTTGAGTCTTTTACAAGGAGTTCAGGTTACTCTGAACCTTTAAGAGTTCCATTGGCTCAAAAACGTATTAAGAGAGCGTTTCCTATTCTAGATGCTCTATTTAGAAAACAAATTTTAACCATTTTTTATGTAAGATTGGAAGACAAAAAGACCGTATTGAAAATTGAATGTATAGGCTCAAAAACGAGCGATGAGTTAGAATTTATTTTTGATAATCTTGCAGGTATAGCTGTTGAAGGCTATCCTTATCTCCTAAGACGTGCACATCGAGATGTAGTAATTTCAAATAAGGATATGCACAATATATTAAGGATCCTTGGAATATATGAAAAAACAGGGAGGGAAATGTTATGAGCGATACGGATATTGTTGGCAGATGTATTGGTGAGGCATCTCCTTCAAATGTCATTTTTATTTCAAAAAAAATCCCAATGTTGGGCGACTATGTAAAAATCGACTTTGATGATAGATCTGTGCTAGCAATCATCACAAATTTGCTTCGAGGAAATGTAGCAATAACAGAGGATATTTTTGACCCGAAAGTGGTAGATCGCATAAAAAGCATCGAGGGTGAAGATTTTTACATTCGCGGAAATGCTAAAATTATTGGTGATTTGGAAACTCTTGAAATTCCTAAAACGCCACCACCTCCAGGGACACCCATTAGAAGGGCCGATGATGAAACACTTCGAAAGGTATTTTCTCAGGGAGAATATGGCCTTAGGATAGGTACTCTTATTTCTCATCCAGAGGTAATTGTAGAACTTAATGTCAATAAAATTGTCTCTCGGCATTTGGCAATATTGGCAATTACTGGTGCAGGGAAATCGAATGCTGTGGCAAATCTAATAGATGAAATTCTAAAAATTGGAGGATGTATTGTTGCTTTCGATATGCATTCAGAATATATTGATGCAAAATTTCCAAACGGAAGCGTTAATCCGATTATGTTACGAATTAATCCAGTTTATTTGTCTTTTCACGAATTAGAAATCCTTCTTAATATACCTTCAAGCGCATATGTTCAATCACGGTATTTTTATATGGCGTATAACGACACTATGGACAGCGTTAGAAATGGAACTTTGACAAATGAATTCTTCGACGAAGTTCAAAGACATTTAAATTCCTATTTGGAAAATGATGATTTCTCTTCAGACAGAAAATCTATTACAGCAGTCATCAATAAAGTAAATGACTTGTTAAATAGATACGGGTTTATTCTGGATTCGGATCAGATTGACATTGCAAAAAATATTCGATTAGGAGAAGTTAATGTAATAGACTTAGGTACAGCAGATGAAGATGTAGCTGATGTAATTGTGAGCCATACATTAAGAAAAATCCTTTATGAAAGGAAGAGATATAGGCGACAAAGAGCAGGTATAGGTTTCCCAGTTTTTCTCATATTAGAGGAAGCTCATATATTAGCTCCTACAGGCAGATCCACATTGTCAAAATACTGGATAACTAGAATTGCACGTGAAGGACGGAAATTTGGAGTAGGTTTATGTTTAGTAAGTCAAAGACCAAAAGCGTTAGATTCAAATGCATTGTCCCAGGCTAATAACATGATTATTCTAAAACTAGTTGAACCTGGTGATCAACGGCATGTTCAAAGTGCTAGCGAAACATTAAGTGAGGACTTACTAGAGCATCTTTCATCATTTAACATAGGTGAGGCAGTACTTCTTGGTATGATGACAAAAGTTCCAGCATTAGTTAAAATAGATAAATTTCAAGGAGAATTATCTGTTGGAGATATAGATATCGTCAAAAAATGGAAAGAAGCCAAGGAAGAAAAAGAAAAAAGTGTCAAAGATCAAAAAGGAGACATTCAGGATATAATGGGAGGAGAGGAATGGTAAATGGTAACTTTCGCTCACATCTCAGACACTCATTTAGGATATAGACAATTCAATTTAGAAGAACGAGAAAATGATTTCTATGAGGTTTTTTCTGAAGCCGTTGACAAAATTATTGAAAAGAAAGTAGATTTCGTGGTCCACTCTGGGGATTTATTTGAACATTTCAAATCGCCGCCACGAACCTTACTCAACGCAATAGAAAACCTCAGAAAACTTAAAGAAGAAAATATTCCTATATATTCAATTCCTGGCAATCACGATATAATTATGCGCCGAGGTGCAATCCCTCCACAAGCTTTGCTTTCTTATTTCGGGGTTACTCTTTTAGGCGGGATTCGCAACTATATAGAACATGATGGTATTTTTGTTGGTGGGATAAGATATCTTTCTAAATATTATTCTGCAGCCTTATTAGACCAGATAAATGAGCTATCAGACAAAGCTGAAGCCTACGAAAAAAGAATTCTATTATTACATGAAGCGGTAGATAGATTTCTTCCTTTTAATTTTGAGTTACAGTTTGATGATCTACCGCGGAATTTTGATTATCTTGCAATGGGCCACATACATAAAAGAATCAAGGCTGAGCTAGGGCGAGGTATTTTAGCATACGCAGGCTCTACTGAAGTCTGGCGATCAGATGAGGTTTCTAGTTTTGAGAAATTAGGAAAAGGAATCAATATTATTGACTTAGATAAGAAACCTCCAACTATTCAAATTGTAGACCTTGAAACTATTCGACCCTTCTATAAAGTAGAGATTAGTACCGAGGATTTTGATGAAGAATTAGAGAAGATACTCAAGAAAATTGAACAGTCCAAAAAAAAGGAACCTATTGCGATAATTAAAATCCATGGAAAAGGTATGGATGCAGTCACCTATAATCGTATTCTAGAAGAGAGCTTAGGAGCACTTACTTTGACATACAGGGTTAATTTCGAGTTAACTCCAGAAAGCTATGAGCCTGTGTCGATTGAATCACTTAATTTTGAGGATCTCTTTCAGAAATCTATTGAAGATTCAAGCAAAGCCAAATTTGCCTACGAGCTCTTCAAACTATTATCCGTAGGTGATACTGAACAAGCGATTAAATTCTCAGAAACGTTCTTTGAGGAGGAATGGGAGTGATTATCAAGGAGATTGAATTAAAAGATTTTATTTCACATCCATATACAAAACTAGATTTTGAACAGGGAATTACAATTATAATTGGAGATAATGGCGCTGGGAAAACTACAATATTAGATGGTATAAGTTTTGGTTTGCTTAAAGAACATTCTCGTGGAAAAATTGATAATCTCGTT
>JABXJU010000303.1 GCA_013375405.1 Candidatus Helarchaeota archaeon | reverse complement strand
CTGCCTTATAGCCGCATGTGCTACAACAGGGATTGCAACTTTTTACTATCTTAAGATCAGAAAGAAGAGTGGATCACCGAGTGCTAAAAAATTAGCTCCTAAAAAATAGTACCTCCTTTTATCAGTTGAATCCTTTTCTTTCAACCATTAAAACTTGTCTTTATTAGTACTATTTTCGTGTAGATATCAAATATTCCGAAATTCCTTCACCTTTCATGCCGTCTAACGAAAAGTCGACAATTTGCTCGAATACTTCAGTAACGCCAAATTTGGTTGGTTGCGGTAAATGTATAGAATGACGCGTTTTTGATACCACTTTTGTTATTTGATCATCTTGATCGGTTATGGTGAATGTTGATGACGTGGGGGTCTTGCCATCTTCTTTCGTTTCCGTTTCAACTTTAACGTCCATAACCCTCTTGTTCCCATCTTTGGTTGAAATAAATCCTGCAATCAATAAATGCCCTTTCACCTCAACACGCGCGATGTTAACCGTCCGATCTTCAAATTGGGCTGAAATCCAATTCCATTTATCAATATAAATCCAATCTCTAACACCCCATGAATGGTCCCGATGCCCCAATATTTCAAAATCAAAGGATTCGTCTGTTTTCCGCTTGGTAAATGTCCCTTTACAGATACACGCTTGTTCATAGTGTCTCTGAGCTGCCGTATCCAATAAATCTAGATATTCAGTCGAGAATTCTTCCATCCTCCTCCCTTCAAAATAATCGAAGGATTTAAATCGCCCAATCGATTCAAATTTCAATTCATATTTACGATCAACAAATTCAATACGCCATTTCTTATGCGGTTCAATTAGCTTGTAATTGCATCGTTTATTTCCAATTACATCGGGTAATCCTTCAATAGAAATTTGGTCGATATGCGCCTTTACAGGCTTATCATCCAATAAAATTAAACAGAGGATGCGACTTCTCTTATCATATGGTTCAAATGAGATTCGTGTAATGCAACTAATTTGCTTGGATATGAAATTAAAATACCAGGATTCATTCCAATTTGGAGGATACTCACTTAATTTCAGGTCCTCCAGCAAATCATGCTTATATTCATCTCGATCACTTAACGGTTTAATTAATTTAATTAAATCCTCTAATTTGAGTGAATCTGCCATCGTAAAACCTCGAAAATTATATTCCTTCTTTTTGATAACCTTAGAATAAGAGTTCTTAAAAATTTTGAAAAAAAAGTGGATTCGAGAATTTTAGATTTTTCTTTAAAAGCAAATAATAATAAGAATCACAAGTGTTAACGCCAATGTGAATGATTTATGGGATCCAAAAAAATTAGCAAAGGACTTTCGGTATCTTCCAAAGAAGAGGCATCCGGGGAGTTCGTAGTAATTAACTCCATTGAGGATGTACTTAATCTACTAGAAACTGGGGCAGAAAATTAAATAATAAAATAGATTTCATTTTAAAATTTATTTGATAAAAAATTGAAAAAAAATCCTTTTTATTTAAAGGGACGTTATGTACCAAGTAGATTAAAATGAATCGGAAAATGAAAGTATATCTGGACACATCAGTGATTTCAGCGTTATTTGATAGTAAAAATCCCGAAAGACAATCCTTAACAAAATCTTTCTTTAATGATTTAGAAAAATATGAGCTTTATATTTCCGAAATTACAGTTATTGAAATTGAACGTGTTCCAGATATAGAGCTTCAAAATAAAATGAGAGAGTATATATCCAAATTTACTATTCTTTCGTTAACTGAAGAAATTGAGTGGTTAGCAAGTTTATATGTTCAAAAAGATGCCATTCCTGAAAAATTTTCAGAAGATGCATTTCACATCGCTATCGCTGTTATTCATGAGATGGATTTTCTATTAAGTTGGAATTTTAGGCACATTGTAAAAAGGAAAACGAAAGATATAGTAAGAATGGTCAATACTTTAAATAATTTAAAACAAATCGAAATTATGACACCTCCTGAATTATTATAAAGGGGATTTGTATGAAAATGATTAAAGAAGAAGATTTAAAGTATTTTAAAAAGATGATAGAAAAGGAATTTTTAAATGATCCTGCACTTCAACAAATTCATATTGCAAGAAAGATTATTTCAAAAGAAGCAGAATTAGAAGGATTAACTTTTATTGAATTCATTAAAAAGCAATTTAAAAAAGTAAAAAATCAACACTAATTACTCTTATTAAAGGAAAAAGGGAATTATATTCTTTAGATTCTAAGTGATGGCAAAGAATAAATATGTTTAATGAGTGTGAATTCAGATCTTAAAAACCTTTAAAAGATTGTATTAGTTTTATTTTTGTATTAAAACTATCCAAGATTCTTTGGTGATTTCGGTGGGATTCAATAAAGTCGGTAAGGGGTTTTCTGTTTCTTCTAAAGAAAGTGTAGAAGGTGAGTTTGTAGTGATCAATTGCGTTGAAGACGTGTTTAATCTACTGGATATCGGTGCAGAGAATAAAATTGTAATAGTAGAAGATTGCGGCACGACGACACTTGGTCCCATCCTCTCACAGATCAAAGGAGTTGTTTGTACCTCTGGTTCTGAAGGGTCTCACTTGGCCATCGTGAGCCGAGAATTTGAAATCCCCGCGTTGATGTCGGTCCGATTTGCCGTTGAAAATTATCAAAGTTTAAATGGGAAACAGGGCAAGATTGTAAGCGTAGATGACGAGAACGGAGAAATTTATCTAAATGAGTAAAGTTAAAATTTTGTATGATTTAGGTAATCTGGGAAAAGATGCCATCCATGCTATAGGTGGAAAGGCTGCCCATTTAGGTGAATTAATCAAGAGAGGTATTCCCATTCCAGAAGGATTTGTTCTTTCTACTTCTGCCTTTGAACGGTTCATAAATAGAAGCCCATTCCGTCAAAAAATTAGAGAAATTTTAGATAAAGAAATACAACTCACCGAGATAATTCAAATTTCCCAAACTCTTCAAAACTTCATTCTAGAAACTGAATTACCTTCTGAGTTAGAACAACCCATTCTCAAGCGGTTTAATGAATTAAAAGCCCTTGTCCCCCATGACTTTCAAGTGGCAGTTCGGTCATCCGCGAATGTAGAAGATTTATCAGAAGCCTCATTTGCAGGGCAGGCTGATACTTTTTTATGTATTTCATCTGATGAGGATTTAATTGAGGGCATTAAAAAATGCTGGGCTTCACTTTATTCAGCTAGAGCTTTAATGTATATTCAGCAAATGATTAAAGTTCCGCTCAACTTGGTGAGTATGGGCGTTATTATCCAAAAAATGGTGAATTCAGACATAGCTGGGGTAATGTTTACCGCTAACGTCCTTACTAAAGATACCAATCAAGTAATGATTAATGCCACTTGGGGTTTTGGTGAATGTATAGCAGATGGCAAGGTGGATTGTGATTCCATTATTGTAGATAAGACTTCTCTGGAAATAGTAAAGAAACGAATTGGTCCAAAATTACAGATGAGCGTTAAAAATCCTGACAAAGGAGGCACGCATCTTGTTGATACCCCCTTTAAAAAACAGCAGGTTCTTTGCCTCACAGAGGATCAGATTCACAAACTTGTGAATTATGGTATTCAAATTGAAAAATTTTTTGGGGGTAAGCCCCAAGATATCGAGTGGGCCATAGAGCGAGGCCAAATTAAAACTTTGCAAGCTCGTGATATAACACATTTATAAAATTGTTTTTAATTAATATTTTATTAATGGATGGAACATAAATGATAAATCTGAACGGAACTTGGAAAGCAAAACCTGATAACGAGGATATCGGTGAAGAAGAAGGCTATTATGAGATAGATTTTGATGATTCAGATTGGATTCCAATCAAAGTACCTGGTCATTGGCAGGAAGAAGGCTTTCCAGACCACCAAGGAATATTATGGTATCGTTATAAATTTGAT
>JABXJU010000056.1 GCA_013375405.1 Candidatus Helarchaeota archaeon | reverse complement strand
TATGGGGTGAAGGACCAGTACGGTTAAATAGAGGAAGCAAAATAAGTGAAATTAACTTTAGTTGTCGAAGTTAAGTTCTATTAATTCGTCCGATAGGATACGATAAAAACTTTATTTTTGGAATGTGAGATATTTACTTAGGAAATTTTTGAATTCCAATCGGTTGATGTTGAAAGTAAGTTTGGTGTAATTTATGACTACGCAGGTGGAACTGGCTAAAAAGGGATCTATCACAGAAGAAATGAAATATATTGCGAAACAGGAAAGTCTTTCTGTTGAAAAAATCAGGCAAAAATTAATAGATGGCCGGATAATTATTACGAAAAGTGTGAAACGTGAGAATGTGAAACCTATCGGGATCGGAGAGGGCCTTAAAACAAAAATTAATGCCAATATCGGTACCAGTGCTGAAATCTGTGATCTCGAATTAGAATTAGAAAAAGCCAGAATTTCGATAAAATTTAAAGCAGATACCCTAATGGATTTGAGTACTGGTGGTGATTTAGATGAAATCCGTAGGAAAATCATAAAAGAAATCGATATTCCTATTGGCACAGTCCCTATTTATCAAGTTGCTATCGAAATGCTAAATAAAAATAAAGCAATTGTTGAGATGGATGAAGACATCATCTTTAATGTCATTGAACGTCAAGCAAAAGACGGAGTTGATTTCATGACATTACATTGTGGTGTAACAAAAAGCATCATAGATTATCTAAAAAAATATCCTCGTCTCATGGGTATGGTCTCACGGGGGGGAACTTTTATTGCAGCTTGGATTCTCCAAAATGACGCTGAAAGTCCTTTTTACACCAATTATGATTATTTACTTGAACTTGCCCAACAATATGATTTCAGTATCAGTTTGGGCGATGGTCTCCGTCCTGGGTGCATTTTTGATGCATCTGATTGGTCCCAAATGACTGAATTACTGACCATTTCAGAGTTAGTTAAACGGGCTCAAGCAGCAAATGTGCAGGTGATGGTCGAAGGACCAGGACACCTTCCTCTTGATCATATTCAATCCAATATGCGTCTTCAAAAATCTCTCTGTAATAATGCACCTTTCTATGTTTTAGGACCTCTGGTTACTGAGATTGCTCCAGGGTACGACCATATCACTTGTGCTATCGGAGGCACTCTTGCGGCTTTATATGGTGCCGATTTTCTCTGCTATGTTACTCCGAGTGAGCATCTAGGGCTTCCCAATTTAGAAGATGTGAAAAATGGGATTATTGCAACTCGAATTGCAGCACATGCGGCAGATATTGTCAAGCTTGGAGAGCGAGCATCTGATTGGGATTTGAAAATGGCGACTGCACGCGCAAATTTGGATTGGGACACTCAATTAAACCTGGCGATTGATGAAGAAAAAGCGAGAAGTATCTTTTCACGGGGGCGAAAAATAAAAACTGATAAAGACGATCTCGTTCCATGCACTATGTGTGGTGAATTTTGCGCATTAAAAATCCTATCTAAATTTCTAGGTGAGAATAACAACCCTCTAAAGAAATGTTAATTAAATTTGGAAATTCCGTAGCGATCGAAGGGTGAGAAGCGCGTCTGGCGCTACTTTTAAATAAATTATTCCCTCCCCCTTTTCACATTGTCGGATGCGTTCACCAAACTTCTACGAACTTCTGCGTTGCTGATATGGTTTGATATCATTCCTAAGTTGTGAAATTTTGAAAATTTGGAGGAATCCGTCATCAAAATAAAGCATGCTGTGAAGACCGGTTACAATACCATCGCCAAGGAGTATCTGAAGATCCGTTCCGAAAATTCTGAGGACGTGCAGTTGCTTCAGGAACTCATACAACGGGTACCCAAGGGTGCGAGAGTACTCGATGCGGGTTGTGGAGCGGGAGTGCCAGTGACCAAGCTATTAAGTGAATACTTTGATGTTATTGGAGTGGATTTTGCAGAAGCGCAAATTGAGCTGGCGCGGCGACTGGTGCCTAAAGCACGATTCATATGTCAGGACATGACCAGATTGTCCTTTCCGCCTCATTCGTTCGAGGCTATTTGTTCCTACTATGCCATCATTCATGTCCCACGTGAGGAGCACGAGCAACTCTTGTCTAATTTTTACAGGATGTTAGAACCCAAGGGATTGCTGCTTGCTTGCATGGGTGCCATGGATATAAAGATTGACAAAGCAGCGGACTATTTGGGAACCACGATGTACTGGAGCCATTTTGATGCTGAAACCAATATCAAAATAATTACAAGGTGTGGATTTCATGTTCTTTGGTCAAAAATTGTAGACGACTCCACCTGTCCTGGATCAAGCCATCTTTTTGTCTTAGCACGTAAATGAATCTGTGATGAATGAATCGTCAATACCTAATTCCTATCCCAAAAGACTTATTCCAATGAAACCCAGCGAAATACCACTGGCGGTGAAGCAACTCAGGAGAAAAACAAGGATCTCAACTTTTAAACTCAAGTCAGTCTCGTCTTTGTATTTTTTGAAAGACCCAAAAACTCCAAAACCTCGCTCAATAGTCATAAACGACCCGGGGAGCGAAGTACAGAACAAAATTACGAGAATTGGCATGTAGGAATATTCAGTATAGTTGATAACAAAAGCCCAAACCAAGATCGTAAAAAGAAAAAATCCAGCGATAAGGATCGAAACTCCAGTGAATTTCAAGGTGCGGTGGGTAGGGTGGAGGTCTTCCAGTTCATCTGACTTGACCTTTAGATAAGTGTGATATAATAAAAAAGTGCTCAAAAAACCCTCAAGAATCAACACAAAAAGCCAAAAATAAGAAACAAAAAAATTAAGGGGAATTTGAAAGACCTCAACTAAATGAAAACACACCACGAATAAGAAAAGGGTCGAAATGAGAAGAATACCCAAGGTTAAGTACAGCCATTGGTAGCGTTTTATTTTAAAAACTTTGCTATACGCAAAAAAAGTAACAATTAAGGTAATAACAAAGAGGATACCTTGAACGATTGCCATGGTGCTTAGCCAATAGTTTCTACCAGGCCAACTACTGTAAAGTCCTATTGCAGGCTGCCCTATAAAAAACACGAGTACGGAGACTCCTACTAAATATCGAAAATACATTGAAATGGTTTGCCCCTTAGTCATAGTTGTCCCCTAACTCTGAACTTTAGTAATTTCACTTATTTTAAATCATTTAAAGGTTTTGAGGTTTTTGAAATAAAAGAATATGGAACCCATCCTGATTTATTATCACCGACGGAAAAAAAGGGGATAATAAATAAATGAATCTGTGATCTGCGATGAATTATATTAGCGCATGGCTAATCGCACAAAGAGGGGAAAAAGCAATTCAGGAGGCAGCAAGCCAAGCGCCTTGACATGACACCTCCTTAAATTCCTAATAACCATGCAGAAGTAGGCGAGGGTCTTCAGATCGGACGGTCGCCACCTCCCTCCGGGGAGTCCGGGACAAAGCGGACTAAGGTCCAACTTTGTCCAAGTTTATACGATCTGTTAATTAAATTTTGAGGAGAGCTTGAGGACGTTCCTCGTGGAAAATATGGGGTTTTCTTTCGTCCCAATCGTAGTGTTAAATTATCTAGTTTTGAGAGCTAATCCCATTTTTTTGGATTTTTTAGCTAAATCGCTATATTCTTTCCATTTTGGGTTTAATTTTACTGCTGCTTCAAAAATTTGGGACGCTTTTAAATAATTCTCTTTTGCATTTTTAATATTTCCTTCTTGCATTGCCTCTAATGCTTTACTTCTAAGAATCTGCCCTTTACTATAATAAGATCGCCCCTTAGCTCGTTTCAAACGTCCCAGATCGCCGAGTTCCGAAGTAAATTCATACTCCAAGTTGCTATGAATTTCAGCAGTTTTAAAATACTCCGATGCCTCACGATATTTTTCATTCAGAAAGGCGATTTGAGCGAGACAAATATTTTCATGTGCCAAAAGGAAGTGAAGGGCGATCTTTAAAGAGGTTAATTCTTGTTTGAACTGTTTTACCTTTTTCAATTTTTCATATTCTTCAATTGCACTCTTTTGTTCTTGGATAGCTTGCCGAAATTTCTCTAATGCCCGTTGTTTATCCCCGTTATAAAAATAATCAGTAGCTAGACTATGGTAATAATTTGCGAGTTCAATGTAGTGGTTTCCCAATGTCTTATTTCGGATTTCCCTTTCCTTTTCATCATTTTCATCCAAAAATTCAATTGCTTTCCTAAATAATGAGGCCGCCTTCTTATGACTCTCAGCAGCTTCATGAAATTTTGCTTCTTGAAAGAATTTATGCCCATCCTCCTCATGTCGTTTCGCTTGATTCCAATGCTCTAAAAAATTGTCATTCATTTTTATTATCCTTAATTTATTTATACATCCTCTAGTTCTAATTATAACAAAGCTTTCTTAAAATTTATTTTTCCCTCATTATTTCCAGAGATTTGGGTATCATTAAGAAATAATACAATAGAAAAATTAAAAAATCGAATGAAGATAAACAAAAGGAAGAGAGCCCCAAAAAGCATTTAATTTGTTATCTCTCCAAAAGGTGATGAATATGACTTCAACCGAGCCCTTCCCCCCGCGAACAAGTCGCGAGACAAAATTTATTATAAATTTACTTTGGACATCTCTAATCATTGTCGGATATAATGTTATTGTTTTTATTGGCTACTTTCTAAACCCCCCTCTGTATGATTTTTGGTATGCTCTAGCAGTTGCGTTAGGATTAACAATTCCTGCTATTATTCTTACAATAGTTGGTACAAAAATGCAGCGAAAGAAAAAAGTAGCAGAGGAAGAAGCATCAACTCTCTATCGGAAACTTTTCAACGTTGCAGGAGGCGTCGTGATGGCTATTATTTGTTGGATATTTGGACCCTGGATTGTTTTTTTCGTAATGATAGGTCTTCTATATGCCTATGGTCTTCATGAAATAGTTCTTTGTAAGCTAGATACTCCTATCTGGTTTTCTGATGCTTTAGCAGCCCTTGGCCGCCAAGCGAAGGAGAAAGAGGTATTTTGGCAACCTATCTCAGCGTTGGTATCTTTTGTAATTATCATTTTTATTCCTTCTCTGCTTTTCCAATTTTTAGGCACTCCTCAGTTTTGGGCTCCTGTCGTGATTATCTTCATTATCTCTACAATCGTTTGGGGTATTGGCGATTCGCTAGCGTATTACGTCGGCACTCGCTATGGCAACCACAAGATCCCATGGAATAAACAGAAATCGGTCGAAGGAAGCCTCGCAATGGCTATTATCGGAATTTTAATTGCTTTGATTTTCCTTTCTGCTCCAATATTCAATTTATTCGGACTAACTACGCCTTTAGTTACAGGCGGATGGTATGTGATATTAGCAATTTTAGCTGGATTTTTTGGAGCTTTCATTGAAAGTTTAAAGTTACCCTTAGATGATAATTTTACTACCCCAACATTTACCGCAGTTTTTCTATCAGTTGTACTTTTTCTTCTAAGCTACTCCTTTTGATTTGAAGGTAAGTACCTTATAGTATTTTATTATCATAAAATGCTTGTGTGAGTCAATTAAATGACTCCTCTGAATTTTTTTTAACAATAAAATACTATCGATTAATAAAATAAATAGAAATTGTAAAATACCTATTTATAAGAAAATGGTGAGTTGAATAGAGTTAATAGGAGCTTTGCAAGGTTAGAACTTAAGACCACAAAGCTTTTAATAGAATGAAAATAACCATATCGAGACTTTATCTAAATATAACTCCCATTTATTTAATTTTTATGAAATACTTTACAAAATCTTAGGTGTTGGAAAAAATTAGTGCCAAAGTCGCCATTGTTAAAGGAAAGAGCCCCTCTGAAATGATCAGGGCCGCATTCCAGCATTTTAATAATTTTAAGGGCAAAATAAAAGGTAAAAAAATCATTATTAAACCAAATCTCGGTGCCTGGAGCACTATTTTACCTAGACATACGAATGAATGGGTTGTTACGAGTAAAGACGTTCTAATGGCGACCATTTCTCTTGTAAAGGAGTTAGGCGCTTCTTCAGTAACCGTTGCTGAAGGTGCCTTTATTGATATTGATATCCAGAAAATTTACAAAGATATGGGGTTGAAAAAGGAATTAAAAGAAAAGAATATCGATCTGGTTGATCTCACCGAAGGGCCATTTCAAAAAATAGAACTATATGATAATGTTTCAGTCGAAATATCAGCGTTCATTATTAATGCAGAATGCCTTATCAATATGCCCATGCTAAAAACACATGGATTAACCACCGTTTCCTTGGGAATGAAAAATTTAAAAGGAACTCTCTCAGATCAGAGCAAACGTATTTTTCATAGAAAGGGGTTAGAAAAATCTATTGCGCATTTATCTTCAATTATAAAACCAACGATTAATATTGTAGATGGGTTAATTGGATTAGAAGGACTTGGACCAATGCAAACTGGGAAACCTATTAAAGTAGGAGTTATTATTGTGGGTGATAACCTTGTGGCAACGGACGCTGTTGCAGCATCCATAATGGGATTCAATCCAGAGGAAATCCCCCATATAAAATTGGCGAATAAACTAGGAAATGGACCGATAACCCAATCTTCGATAGATCTTTTAGGAGAAACCATAGAATCCAGCAGAGTCCCCTTTGAACCTGCCCCTTCAGAAAAAGAGGCAATCAAATTCTTTAAATCTTCAATAAATATTGGGGAGGATCAAATAGAACTTACATTTTCCGACCATTGGTGCTCAACGTGCTTTATGAACTGCGTAGGGAGTATTTGGGCACTAAGTAATGATGCAGGATCTGGCATAAAGATAAAGCCTTACATCATCGCTGATCAAAGAGAAATTCCAGAAGAATATAACGGACAATTGATTCTATTTGGGAATTGCCAAGCTAAAAATAAGGCGAAACTTCAAAATGGTGATTATATTTTTATAAAGGGATGTCCTCCCAAACAAATGAGTGTTTACACAACCCTTGGAAAAGCCTTCTATTCTCGAAAACGGTTCATTTGGGGAATGTTAAAACGTCTTATTAAAGGGAAGAAATTATCTTGGTTTCCACATTGGAAGGAGGAATTACAAAAAGAATAATTATACTTTAAATTTGGGTGTTTTTGAGAAAATGACGCAACTAGAATTTGAAAAAATTTCAACGGGAATCGCCAAGATAGTGGGCTCTGAGAATCTCTCAACAGCCCAGCATATTTTGCATTCTTATGCTGAAGATGCTAGTCCTTTTGAGGGTAATCCACCAGATATAGTAGTTCGCCCTCAGAATGCGTCTGAAATTTCTCAAATAGTCAAATTTGCAGCATCTCAACATTTACCCATTGTTCCTGTTGGCGGAAGAAGTGGAATAAGTGGTGCTGCAATTCCGCGTACCCCCTCAGCTATTATGATAGATCTTACCCGAATGAATGAAGTCCTTTCAATTGACGAGGATGTTATGACCGTTACAATTCAAACGGGGATTACTTGGGCTGAATTAATACATAAACTTCATGAGAAAAAATTTACGGTGGGATTCCGAGGCCCTTATGGAGGCAATGCAGGGACCGTGGGTGGTAGTTTAAGCTCTAATAGCGTAGGGATAGGTGCGTCCATGTATGGTGGCGCATGCGACAACGTGGTCAATTTAGAGGTTGTGCTTGCTGATGGAAGCGTTATAGAAACGGGAAACGCTTGGAAAAAAGAATCAAAGGATCAAGTTAAACGGTTTGCAAGATATTGCACGTATAATGATCTCACGGGCATTTTCCTAGGAGATCATGGTAGTCTTGGAGTTAAAACTCAAGCTACTCTTAAAATTTACCCTCTTGCTGAGGGAACTTCATTTATTGATTTTGGATTCTTAAGCATTGAACAGTGTTCATGGGCTATTCATCATTTGCAGAAATATAAAATTCCTTCTGAAGCCGTTATATTAGGAGATGCTAACTCAATCGAATTACTTGCATCTACTTATCATGAACGATATCCTCGAATTAAAGCCATCTTGGGTATAATTATTGAAGAGTATGACCAAGAACTCGCCAATAAAAGAAAAAATATTTGTGAACAAATTGTAAAACAATATGCTGGGAAATCTATAGGGACATTTCTCTCAAAGGCTCATTGGTTGAACAAATTCAACTTAACACAATCACTCTTTGAAGAGGGTTTTTGGCATAACACCTGCCATTTTCGCCCTATCTCAACGTTACCCTTATTAGTTCACCGCACCCATGAGTTATTTAAAAAAAATAATCTTAAAGCAAATGAAATTAATTGGATAATTAGTGGTCTTGCGACTGATCGTAGTTATTTTGCTACTTGGATTACTCTTTTCCTAAAGGATCCTGAAAAAAGACCAGTACTTGAAAAAGTATGGCATGAACTTCGAGAACTTGAAATCACGGAAAATGGGGTCCCATACTGGACAGGGTTACTTTGGGAAGACTACGTGCTCCCGAGGACAAATCAAGCCTTCTATGAGACACTTCGCAAAATTAAAGATTCGCTTGATCCCGAACATATCTTTCATCCACAAGTATTTGGATTATAAAGAGGTAATATAGTGCTAGAATACACACATCTCCCGAAATTTCTCCCTGAGATGGAAAAATGCGGCAAGTGTGGCGATTGTGCCTTAGCCGTGGAAATTAGCACTGCAAAGAAGCCTGTCAACAAACCTTGTGTAGTTAAAAATGTCTTGGGATTCGAGGCATATGACGCAAGAGGGCGTATTCTTATATTAAAAAGGTTATTGGATGGGACCTTACAACTTAATCAAGATCTTTTAGATTGGACATATTATTGTTTGTTATGTGGAAACTGCCAGGAAACCTGCCTTGCTATTGAGAACGGGATTGATCTACCTGCTATGATGGAGGCACTTCGTAGGGATCTAGTTGAAAATGGAATGAGCCTCTCTAAACATCATGAAATAATTGAAAAAACTTTTCAATATAATAATCCTTATGGCGAACCACATAAAAATCGCTTTAATTTCATTTTAAGTGAGAATTTTCCCCCTAAAGCAGATACACTCGTATTTTTTGGTTGTACTTCTGCATATAGACAACAAGGTATTGCGGAAGCCACGTACAATCTTCTTAAAAAAGCTAATATCGATTTCACTATTCTTAAAGATGAAAAATGCTGTGGTTCTGTGCTCTTTCGCTATGGTTACTATGATAGAGTGAAGGATCTGGCAAGAGATCTGATTGATCAAATTCAAAAAACAGAGGCAAAAACAGTTATTTTTCCATGTGCAGGTTGTTTTCGGACATTCAAAATTGATTATCCTGAAATAATTGAGATGCCTGCTAATATTGAATTTATCCACATAACTGAATATTTAGAGCGATTAGTAAAAGAGAATAAACTTCATTTTAGACTTCAATCTCCTGCCCAAATCTCGTATCATGACCCTTGTCATCTCGGCCGCGCCGCGGGGGTTTTTGAAGCTCCTCGATTCTTAATAGATTCCATCAGTTCGGCAAATCTAATTGAGATGGAAACTCGAAGAAATTATAGCCATTGTTGTGGGGCAGGTGGAGGCGTAAAAAGTTGTTTCCCGGAACTTTCTTCTAAAATTGGGGGCAATCGGACACTCGAAGCTGGGAAGAACGAAATAGATTATTTAGTTAGTGCGTGTCCTTTCTGTAAGACCAATTTATCACAAAACCTTAATGGCCAAGAGTTTAAAATTCTCGATTTGACCGAATTACTTTCTCAGAATATTGATGAAAGTTTGGTAGGAAGCGTTATCCCAACGCAGGTCCCTATTGAAGCCCATCCACTTACTCAAAAATATATTAACTACTTGAGTAAGCACCCTGCAATTTTTTCTGATTTAGTTCCAGGCTCAATCCTTGATTTCACTATCTATACTTCAATTGATGACTTTGACGATGAGTTGCCCCCCGTAGGTAAATTTCATATAACGCGGATTGAAAATAAAATTGAAATTCAAAATGGATCGGCAGATACTCCGGATCTTCAGCTAGCTCTATCTGAGGGTGCAGTAAAGAAGCTGGTTCGTACGCGAACCAAAAAAGGATACTCCCTAAAATTTGGAACCTTTTATAATGACCCTGATGAGGAATTTTGGATTGATTTCCTCCTCCATAAACGCACTAAAACTTTGATTAAGATGGGATATGGTAAATTTGCGGAAGAAGCCGGAATCCTTGACGAAGATGAAGATGATCTAGAGAATTTAGATGACCGTGTAAGAATGGTTTCCAAGGAGTAAAAGATTATGACGATAGGCGATGTTAAAAAAGTGAAAAAGTCGGCGAAAGGGGAAAAATCCCTTGAAATTGTAGTTAAAAATAAATATACGGGTGAAGTTATTTCCACTTTACAAGCAGATACGAGAGAAACCCTTCGGGCAAAAATTCAAAGAATAGCTAAATGTGGAGAAAAATTAAAGCAGTCAGATAAATTTGAACGAGTAGCTTGGCTTGGAAAAGTTGCTCGGAAAGTTCGCTTCAAAAAGAAAGAATTAAAGAATATCATAGTGGCAGAAGGTGGTTTACCAATCAAATACGCAGAATGGGAAATCTCCATTGTCTATAATGGTTTTAAATTCTGTGATTGGTTCTTTCAATTTTATGAAGAGAAGGTCTTAGAGGATATCGAAGGGCAACGTTTCTCAAAAATTGAATATCACCCCCATGGTGTAACCGTAGGAATTAGTCCCCGCAACACACCTATTAGTCTTCCGCTTTATTTCTTAGGAGCTGCCTATCTAACTGCAAATCCCTCAATAATTAAACCCTCCACCGCGTGTCCCATTACTTTTAATACCGTTTTTGAAATGATGCAAAACATGAACAATCCCCTGTTTGACGGGTATGAGATTGCAATATCTCCCGGAATGCAGGCAATCGATGAATTCATTCAAAATCGATTGGTGAAAACTTTTCTTTGCATCACATCATCCCATACCGCGAAGGATATTCTCCTTCGATACACTAAATATCTTAAAAAATCAATTGACAATTCTATGGGCGTCCAACTATTTACAATGCCCCTAAAACATTTTATCTTTGAAATGGCAGGGAATGATGCAGGCGTAATTTTACCAGGCGTAAATATTAACCGTGTAGCTAAATGGAACGTCGCCGCAAGCTTTACTAATAGTGGACAGCAATGCTTCTCAATGAAACGAATTATCGTCCATCAAGATATTTACGATGAATATGTGGAAGCCCTTCTTCGGGAAACCGATAAAATCAAACTGGGTGATCCCATGGATCCGACAGTCGATATTGGCCCTTTAGGATCACGGAAAATCCTAATGATGATGGAACTCATGGTGGAAGATGCTAAAAAACATGGGGCAAAAATCCTATGTGGCGAGAAAAAAATTGATACAGGTGAAGATTACGGTTTATTCTATTATCCCACACTCGTTGAGATCGAAGCCGAAAAGTGTTGGGACATTCCGAAATCCCCATTTCTATGGCGTGAGGAAGCGTTTGGTCCGGTTCGCAGCATTACAAAAGCTAAGGATGTCGATGAGGCTATCAAACTGGCCAATGCTACTAATTATGGGATGCGTGCTGTTGGCTACGCTACGAATCCCTCTGATATCCAGCGTTTGAAAACTGAGCTTTACGCTGGAAATATTTTCATTAACACCAAACCCATGATCGTGGATATTTCGTTCCCTCTTGGAGGCATAAAAGATAGCAGTTACCCTCCAGGACTGAAATATTATCCGCGTGAATTAGTTTGGCCCAAATTTATCCATGATGCCACAAGCAAGAACATAGATAAAATCTCTTAAAAATAGGAGATATTTTTGCGTAGAATAATATTTTATGAAAGAAAAAGTTGGATTTATATTCTATCTTTGCTGAGAAATATAATAAGATACGGCGGTTGATTTAGTTAAGAATTTATGGTGAATAAGATGATAGCATCTAAGTTATATAATTTTTTAGAAGGATATTTCCCCAATAATCCTGGATTGATGAACTTTTTAAAACCTGGTGCGATGTGGGAATATATCATCAAATCGCCAAATCTCGATGGCGAGCAGAGCCAAACAGTCCTTACTTTCCATCTATTAAAACAGTCAGACGATTCTTTAGAAATGGTTGAAGGACCAGCCCCTGCTAAGCCTGACTTAATACTCTATTTCACTGAGAAGGCAATTCTTAACATAATCACAGGATCTCCACCTGCCGAACAGTATTACGACCTTTATCGAAAAATTATGACCCATCCGACTGAAGATATGGATATCGATTACAAAATAAATAAATCCCGCCTGAAATTATGGCGGAAGGGATACAGACTTTGGTCTAAAATTTATAAATTCTCCCACATTCGACGATAAACAATAACTTCCTCTATTCCCCATAATCTATTTTTGTTTTTAATTTTATTCTAATCTATTACGGATTTTCTTACAAAAAATTTTATTAGAATTAAATCTATTCATCATTCATTTACAATATCTCTGAATTATCGAGGCGATATGTAATGGATGATTATCGCGAAGATATGGCATATCAACACACCAAACAACTCACCCAGTGGTATCGATTTATCGGTTCGGAGGGCGAAGAAAAAGCAAGACGCTATATTTATGGCCAATTCACAGGATTAGGTATTGAATGCAAGCGAGAACCATTTAAATGCTCCGATTTCCAAGCAAAATACGTATTACGACTAGGCTTACCTATTCTAGGTGCGATATTAGTACTTGCTGCCTATTTCTACATGCAAAACCTCATCATCCCTTCCTTAATAATAGCAGGCTCACTATTAGCATGTGTACCTCTAATAAATATTTTTACAAGCGGAACTGATTTCGGGTCCAGTTTAGGCACCAAATATCAAACCGAAAATCTTATCGGATATATGAAGGCTCGCAATCCGACACCTAAACGGACAGTGTATATCATTTCCCATTATGACACTAAAAGCCAAACGTTCCGACTTCTTTTTCGAATTAGTTTATATATAATAGGTCTCATAGGTGGCATAACTATCATATTACTAATTTCAATTGGTGGCATAATTTACCTAATAACTACAAACGTTCTTAATATTGGTATTATTGTCTTCTATGGTGCAATTATCACTTGCGTGTGTTTAGGATTGCTTTTTTTCAATAGAACTGGCAACAAATCCGTTGGGGCTACCGATAACGCCGCGGCTGTCGGAGTTCAAATTGCTATCATCCGGAATCTTCTTGACTTTCCCCCAGAAAATACTGATGTCTATTTCCTCTCAACCAGCGCCGAAGAAATTGGGTTATTTGGAGCACTTGCTTTCATCAAACAACACGAAACTGAACTAAATAAAGACTTTACTTACTTCCTCAATTATGATGTCATTGGTGGGAAAGGTAAGATCATTCTCCATACAAAATATGGACTTCCCCCAAAGAGTACTTCAAAAGAAATCAATAATCTCCTCTTTAAAATTGCCAAAGAGAAAAATTTGGACGTTGGTACACAATATATGCCTACAGGCGCGATGGCCGATCATTTTCCAATATTAAAACGTGGTTTTAAAACGACTTGGATTCAAACTGGCGACCGGAAAGTGACCACTAAGATCCATTCACCCAAAGATAATATGGATCTCATTACTAAAGAAGGCTTACGTAATGCTATCATCCTCGGCTTTGAATTCATTCAGGAAATCGATAAAAAACCTTAATTTCCAACTCTTTTCACAATTTTAAAAGTTTTAATAGATAGATTAATTTAAATTAAAAAAATTGTTTTTTTCAGCAAGCATCTTTAAGATGAAGATAAGAATATAAATTCGAAGATCAGAATATAAATTCAAATATAATTATTATTCATTTCCGAGGTTAATCTATGTCAGATGAAGAAGGTATAACGACGCTGGAAGACGAATTAACGAAAAGTCAAGAACAAATTGCTAAAAAGGATCAAACTATTAAAGAGTTAAATGAAGGAATAGCAGCTCTAACAAAAAAAATAGAAGAACACCGTAAAAAATCCGAAAAAGAAATAGAAGAACAACGTAAAAAATCCGAAAAAGAACTAGAAGAACACCGTAAAAAATCCGAAAAAGAAATATCTAAAATTGCACAAGAACAAGAAAAGATGAATGAGTCTAGAGAAAAAAAAATTAATGAAGTACAGAATGACTTAAAAAAGAAACTCGATAAAATCAAAGAATTAGAGGCAATAGTAAAGAAACAAGACGACAAGGATTTGATGTCAAAGATAAAAATCTTACAAAACATCAATGAAAAGAAAAAAACCGAAATTGATCGACTTACAGCAGAAAAGGAAAAACTAAACGTAGAAATCAATAAATATTACCTTAGAGGTAAGAAAGGAACAAGTGTCAAAGAATTACAAGAGTTATTGGACACCGCAGAAGCAAAAAACCATGATCTAAGTTTGAGAGTCGCTGAATTAGAAAGTTTGCAGACTGAATTAAAAACTGAACAGGATGATATAATACGGACATTCCAGCAATATGAAGACAGAGTGAAGAAGTTAACGACCACTAATCAACAACAATCAGCACAACTTGAAACACTCTCAGGAGGACTCGACGCTCAAAAAATTCAAAGCTACGATAATTTTGTACAAGAACTTCAGGGTGAATTAGCTAATGTAAGAGCTCAATTAGTCGATTCAGAACGACTTCGAACCAAACAGGAGGATGATCTTATAAAATTTGAAAGCATGCTTAAACAGATTCAAACACAGATACAAGAAAAGGAGGTCGCAGCAGCGAGCTACCCTCAGCCTGCCCAGCCAGCGATTCCTGAGCCAGTCCAGCCCGCCTACCTTCAGCCAGCTCAACCCGCCTACCCTCAGCCAGCTCAACCCGCCTACCCTCAACAACCCCAACAACCACCTGCTGTAAGGCCTCAACCTCAGCCTCTTTCAGCACCAAGGGGGCCTCCAGGACCAAAAGTATCTGCATCAGGTATAATACCTTCCCAAGCTCCTTCTCCAGGGGGATCAAAAATGGAAGCAGTTCAATTACTAGACGTTATTCTAGAAAAAGCAAAATCAGGCATTGCCGCATCTCAATTAGGGCAAGTTATGGAGCAGACTAAAAATACAATTGTGCAAATTTTTCAATGGCATCCGACTATGTTTGAATTAGCAGCTTTCGCTCGCCGATTGCAACAATTTCCCGCAGGATCTCCAATCGATAACGAAACTTTAATATTGTTAGCAGAAAAGGTTAACGCGTGGAAGCAACGTATTTTGGGTTAATCATTTAAGAGGTTTGAAAACGAGCTTAATTGACATTTCAATTTATTTCTGGATCTCTTTTTTTATTGCAAGCATAATGGGTGCCCTCCTACTGTTTATAAAAGGTAAAGAAAAAGCTTCTCCTCGTTATTTGCAAGGAATAGGTATATTTTTAATAGTATTTTTTATTTGCAGAATATTATATTTTATTTCAGATTTTATATGGGAAGACCAATTTTATTGGGATTTAGCCTCATTATTAGGTCTTATAAGTGTTACAATGTTTGTCTTTGTAGTAGAAAAGTTTGTCTATACTCGTTCAAAATACATATTCTCTGCATTTGGCGGCTTTGCCATCGTATGGAATAGCCTTTTTTTCATACTTCAAAATATGGATTACATCTATCTAGCGCAAGCTGTCTTTCTCCCAGCAATTGCTGCCATCGTTCCTCTAATCTACCTTTATGTAGCTATTAAATCTTCAGGAGAGGCTCGAACAAAGTCCTTCATCATTCTTCTGGGAATTCTAATATTCATGACCGGAAATGTTCTCCATTTTGAATTGTTTAAAGCTGGTTTTGCTATCGGTTATTACGTACTGTCCCCTAGCCTCCTCATTGTAGGTCTAGCCCTTTTTATTTATGGGATGCTCAAATAGAAATAATCATTCCACTAAAAATGGGCCTCATCTTACTTAACCTTCCTCACCTTGCTGAAATAACTAATAATATTCAATAGTCGTTAAAGGAAATTTTTTAGTTATCGGTTTCTTCTTTCTCTAGAGTTCCAGCACCTACAATAAGAACATTGCTCTTTTCAATAATAATCAATGGCTTAAAATCCAATTTTTGAGAAGTGCCCATCCGCCTTCTTCCACCATGGCAGGATCCGAGAATAAAGAATGATACGCACCATCTAGTTCTATTAATTGTTTGTCCTCTATGGGTATGTGATTAAAAAATTCCCTGACACCTTCCAGAGGAATCAGTTTATCTTGAGTTCCCTGCATGATTAATGCGGGACTGGAAATATTGGTTGCATATTTATTAGCTTTTTTTATCCACTTGTTAACCTGAAATAAGTATCTTAAGGAAAGTTTTGTGATTTGTAATTCATCATTTTTATCATATTTAATTCGTAAGGGATTTCTGGTATATTCTCCTTGTCTTTTTGTGATATCAATTATAGGTTTTCCCTTACGAACTAAGTAGATAAGTCCTAATACTGGCATTGCCAAAATAATGGTCCAACTTATTTTAACATTTGTGCATGCTGGTGCCATTAAAATTATTCCATTGATAGTCTCAGGAAACATCACGGCATAATTTATAGCGAGGCATCCTCCCATACTCAATCCCATGAGAAAAATGGGATGATTTTCATGCTTGGTTTTAAGAAAAGAAACAAATTCGCCGACTTGTTCAATTAATTCCTTAAAATCTTTGATATCTCCTTTCTTTCCTGTTGATTTCCCATGGTGCTTGAGGTCCAGTGCATATATCGTAAGATTCTCATCAATCAACTGATCTGCAACTTGAATATAGTATTCTCCATGCATACCGAGCCCATGAATACATAAAAGGATTTTTCCAGGTTCGGGACCCTTCCACACTCGATAATAAAGCTTATCACCAGACTGGCAGGAAAAATAGCCCCCTTTTCCTTGATTCGCAACTGGGTTCGTTCTCATCTTTTGTAAATATTCTGGATATTTCAATAAATCGTCATTCTTTCCTACCAAATGTCTTCAATTCCTTGACAATTTCTTATCTGTATTGGAAATAATTAGCAACTATCTCATTTTTCGTAAATATTCTAGCTATTTCAGCTACCCGGAAATAGTCCTCCGAATTATTCGCTTGATTCTTTTTCAAATAAGTTCTTAATATCACTACGACTTAAGACTAAGGCGATTGCGAAGGGAAAGACAAAGAACCAGAGGAGGACTGAGACGAAAATGATAATGTTCCGACAGATTTTATTTTTAAAGAAAAGACCTACTGCACCTATCACACCAATCCCCGCAATGACTGATACAACCAAACCTATTATTAATAACTCACTGGGGCCTAAGTAGCCTCCTAATAAACTATTGACTATACTGGGAGCGAACAGCGGACTTAATCCTAGAAATAGAAATCCTCCTGCTAGAATCAGTGAAACAACTGCTATTAATTTCAGAACTGATTCACTACTTATGAATTGTGTAGAAGGCTTTGTAGGATTCTTATTTACATCATTCATGACATAAGCAAAGGTCAATAATGGTAAAAATATAAAGAATAACGTGTAGGTTGTTGCGCTTAATTCTCTTTCAGTGAAAGTAGACCACCCCAAAACAATTTGGGTAAAAATAATAAAGCCAACAATAACACCAAGGAAAATCAGAAGGTCTTTCAAACTTCTACTCAGAAAATGCACAATTAGCAAGGATGTAACGATCATACTGATAAAACCAACTATAATAAGAATATCTGCTCCTTGAGGAATCATATATTCTCCCCATTTACCGATCCAAGCCAAATCTATATTATAAGGTGATCCCTCAGGAAATAAGTCAATGGGAAATCCCCCATGAAACAAAGTATCAATAAAATTGTGGAACGCTGCCCCTGCTACGCATAAAATGTATGCATTTTTTAAACTTACTTCACGTCTTCCATCATCAACAATCATGAAAAAGCGTTCAGTTTTCGTAAAGGAGAACCGTGATAAATATGAATAAAACAAGGATAGGGGTATGGCCCAAATTAGAAAAGGCAATAGAGCATGTAAATCAAAATTATCCCCCCCAATGAACCGCCAAGCCCAATACGAATCAGGGCCAACCCAATTACTTAATACAAAGATAGTTGCAACTTTATAGTTAAATTTCTCTCTTGCAAATAACATAAATGGTATTACAAGCATCAATCCAAAAACTAGGTGTGAAATTCCAGGCATAATATCACTTCTTTTGCTGATCAACTTAGAATTTATTAATTTCCTATTTAAATTTTAATCTCATTCTTATCGAAATAAGATGAATGCGGTTCTTTTTGATACCAATAGGCGACACTTTGATTAATCGTTGACACCTGATTTGTCTCACCATGATTCATGGTGACTTTAATCGATTTTAGGAAATTGATGGCATCGGGGAAATGGAACCGATACTGAACAGTCTTCGCTTTGCGGATCAATCTATATATGAAGCCTCTATGTGACACTCCATGGGTAGGCGCGTAAAATTCGCCCTTAATATAATACCAGCCCCCCATAAAGTAATCCTCGGTTCCAGTATAGGAGAGTGATGGTGTCTCTTCCCCATCCACATATATATTCCCATCTCCTTCCAAATAAAATCGGTTTACGAGTTGCTTAAATCGGCTTACATTATCAACGCTCAGGTTACACCCAATATAATGTCCCCGTCCGGTTGCTTGAATGATTGTATAAGGAACACCTTCTTGGGTGCGCTCCTTGCGGTATCGTGCATGGAAATATCCAAGATTGTCATCTAAACTTGGGAGAACGGAGTAGGTAATTGCTCCATAGAAATTATTAATAGGATATTCCGAATTTGTATTTTCAATTTCGATTCGACATTTTTGCCGAAAAGGCATTGGAAAGGTACAGACGTACCCTCCACACGTCATTCCTATGTATTTCGAATAATTGTGTTTATATTTTCCAAAACTACTTAAGAAAAAATCACCAAATGGTGCCTTAACACTTGGTGATCCCTCGTCATCGAAGTAAATTTTGATGAAAACTTCGTTAAGCGAATCGAGCTTCTTGTAGCGGATTGCCCTCCAAAGAGTTTTTAAAAATTTCAATTTACCCTTTCTGAAAAATGGCGCAATTGTGAACCATATATTCGAGATTACCGCAGGACCTTCGATTTCTGGGAAGGTGAAGGTTGAATTTGGCTTTATTTTCCAGAAATCGAGATGCTTTCCTGTTTTTTCATTCTGCGTGGTAATCTGTCTTACGATATTCCGCCGTAGGATAGGAAGATTCCCATATTCATATCCTAAATGCTTGATGATTGAATGCACTTTAGCCATGTTTTGGTAGCCCTCCTTCAGTTTTATCAAAGAAATCATCATGTGGCTCCCGCTGATACCAGTATGCCACACTCTGGTAGTCAGCATCGGCTTCATTGTGTTCTCCATGGTTTATTGCAACTTTAATGTTTTTATAGAAACTAATAACATCAGGATAGTGAAATCGGTAGGTTGAAACACGACATTTCCCCCAGAATATATTAACAAAACTAGTTCGGATTGTACAACCGTGTGTTGGCGCGCAATATTCACCTTTCACATAGTACCAACCCGATTGAAAATAGTCCTCAGTTCCTGTATAGGATAAAGCTGGTTCTTTTCCATCGTCAATGTACATATTACAATCGCCCTCAAGGAAGAAGAACTTGAGGAGTGCCTGTCGGCGCTTATTTGCTTTCATGCTGAGATTTACCCCCATATAATGCCCTTCTCCGGTTGCTTGCATTATTGTATAAGGGATTCCTTCCTTAGCATGGCGTTCTCGGCGGTATCTGGCATGGAAATAGCCGACATCATCTTCAACTTCATCTAATAAATTGTATGTTACCGCGCCATAGAAATTATTCAGGACCATTTTTGGATGCGTATTTTCAATTTCAATACGACACGACTTTGCGAATGGCATTGGAAAGGTACACACATACCCGCCACTGGTCATTGCCAAAAATTGTGAATGATAATGGCGATACTCCGCAAAACCCACTCCAAAAAAATTCCCCAGTGGAGCATATACGCTCGGACTTTTCTCTCCATCAAAATAAATCTTTATCCAAACTTCACGGAGTGAATTCATTTTTTGATATTCAAGGAAATCCAGGACAAAATCCCCTGTCTTCCATAAATTCTTCCAGGATTTCACACGGAGCGGGGAAACTGTTATCCATATGGTACTGATACACGCTGGGCCCTTTATTTCTGGAAAACTCCACGATTTCCCACCAGGAATCTGGACGAAGTCCCAATGCCGCCCCTCCCTGGTTTCTTGAGTTGTGACCTGGCGCACGGAACCCGCATCTCGAAGTACAGGGATATTTCCATAGTCTGGCCCTAGTTCTTTTATGAAATATGGTGATGTCATTCAGGTCCCTCCTCCATTTTTATCAAAAAATTCATCATGTGGTTCGCGTTGATACCAGTACGCCACACTTTGGTAATATGCATCGATTTGATTCAACTCACCGTGATTCAGAGCTACGCGACATGACTTATCGAAAGAAATCGCATCGGGATAATGAAACCGGTACATCGCAATTTTACCCCGACCGATTGGCATCCAATCTATCCATTTATTACTTTTTAGGGTAACCCCATGGGTAGGTGTGCAGAATTTGCCCTTTGTAAAATACCAACCTCCCATAAAATAATCCTCAGTTCCAGTATAAGACAGCGATGGTGTTTCTTCCCCATCGACATAGATATTACAATCCCCTTCCAAAAACCCGAAGGTTGGTTGGAGTATTGGGAAGCGAACTCGTTTATGCCCTCGAATATTTACATTGCACCCGACGTATTGCCCCTTTCCGGTCCCCTGAAAAATAACATAAGGCTCTCCTTCTTTTGGATGTACTTCCTGCCGATACTTAGCATGGAAATAACCGATCGTTTCGTCTACTTTTTCAAGTGTATTATATGTGATTGCCCCGAAAAATGCTGGAATATATCTTTTTCCCGTATTTTCAATTTCTACTCGACAGGATTCTGAAAAAGGCATTGGGAATAGACAATAGTATCCGCCACTTGTCATTCCGAGAAATTTTGATTGATAGTGTGTGTATTGATTATAATTATTTCCCCCAAAAAACATACCATATGGGGCACTTACACTTGGAGTTTTTTCCCCATCAAAATATATTTTTATCCATACTTCTCCAAGAGATGCCAATTTATCGTAAAACACTAAAAGATCTAAGGTCCATAATCCCATATTATATGCATGTCCAATAGAAGGCGATATCGTGTTCCAAATTGTTGAAATGCATGCTGGTCCTTTAAGTTCTGGAAAAACATAAGAGGAGTGAGGTGCAATAACGATACTGTCCCTATGTCCTTTCTTCTTGTTCCGGTTTAGGCCAAAAATTTTATATTCAGCATTATTTTGAGTTGTTACCTGTTTCACTTTATTCGAACGGAAATAAGGAAGGTACCCATAAATGGGACCCAGTTCTTTGATGTAATAATTAGGTTCTGAACTCATGATCTTACCTCATGAACTAATTTTGGATAAGAAATTGATTGCGATTATTTCACTCGCATAAGACTTTTAAAGCCTCAAGAACTTTTTGGACATCACGTTCAAGATTGAAATAATGGAAGCTAACCCGTGTATTACCTCCATATTTATCATGAATACCAAGCCAACGCATAGCTGGAATGGCACAATGATGCCCTCCTCGCGTTAGAATTTTCCATTTTTCATCAAAAGCGAGTGATAATTCGTGAGAATTCCACCCCTCAATATTAAAAGTAAAGACTCCGCACCTATTCTCTAAAGTTGAGGGGCCATAAAACTCTAAAGATTTGAATTTTTGGACTTCTTCGAGTAAAATTTTCATTAATTTCAATTCTTGCGTTTGAATATTCCTTATTCCAATATCTCTTGCAACATAGACTGCTGCTCGTCCCAGAGCCAGATACCCAACGATATTTGGTGTTCCCGCATCCCATCTTTTTCCATAACTGTCAGATCGTAGTTTGTAATCAGTAGCAGTAACATCAGATATAACGCCTCCACCAATTTCTTCTGGGTCCATGTTTTTAATCAATTCTTCTCTAATATATAACCCACCGGTTCCTGGCATGGATAACGGGCCTTTATGTCCTGAAAACGCATAAAAATCACAGTCAAGTGCTTTAACATCAACTTGCAAATGGCCGG
>JABXJU010000302.1 GCA_013375405.1 Candidatus Helarchaeota archaeon | reverse complement strand
CGGGTAGATTCTGATCTTAATCCCTTTATTCATCTTCATTTTGACATAAGACCAACATAGTTTTCTTAAATTATTATTGGCGTCGGTTCTATAAAAGCAAGAGAGATGTCTGAAAGTATTATCAATATCAAAAGAAACAAATTTAATCCACGACTGAGATATACTGTGTTCTTAATCCATCCACTCCCTAAAGGAAGTGCCTTTCGACTATGGTAAAATAAGAAATAACCTTAATCCACCAAGTTTTTATAGTTTATGAAATTAGAAAATTTTTAGTAATGGACCCGTGGCCTAGTCAGGATAGGGCACCAGCCTCCTAAGCTGGCTATCGTGGGTTCAAATCCCACCGGGTCCGTTTTATATTCTTAAAAAAAATAAAGAAATCATCTAACTAGGTAATTTTATTATTCCTTCTTTAGAACCAATATAAACAATATCTGCCATTTCTATAAACAATCCATTCTCAATTACTCCAGGGATCCCGTTTAATTCTAATTCTAATTGTTTTAGATTTTTGATATCAGTTATTTTGGCATCAATTATAAAATTTCCATTATCGGTTATTACTGGCCCCATCTTTTTAATTGCTTCTCGTAAATTAAACTCTAAAGTATAACTTCTCAGCTTAATCATCACACTTTTTACTGACATAGGAATTATTTCTATGGGTATAGGCATTTTTTCACCCAATTTTTTCACTTGTTTAGATTCATCAGCAATTATAATAAATTTTTTAGCCATCGAATCCACAATTTTTTCTTGAGTCAATGCTGCTCCTCCACCTTTAACAAGATTAAGCGCTGGGTCGATCTCATCTGCTCCATCAACAGCAAGATCTAATTCAGGATGCTCATTTAGAGTAGTAAGTGGAATCTGATTCTGTGTCAATAAAAGTGCCGATTGGTAAGATGTCGGAACAGCTTTAATTTTTAATTTTTCAGATATCATTCGTTCTTTCAAAAGTTCTATAAAATATTCCACCGTTGAACCCGAACCTATTCCGACCACTTGACCCGTTTCAATATGTTCTACCGCAGCCTTTGCTGCCCTCTTTTTCTGAAGATTTTTATCATTCAATTTTCACAATTCCTGTTTATGTTATCATAAATATTCAATAATACCAAATTATTTTTAATTCTATTAAATTTAGGTTTATATATGAATAATTCTGCACCTGATCCAGAAGAGAGGAAAATAAATATTGAATCAAAAGCAACATTTTTATTTCTTTTATTCATTTTAATTGAAGGATATTTAATTTTATCTAGTGCTAATGGCTTATATCCATATACACTTATTGGAGAGCCTCCTACATATCAAATTATTTTGGATTCTCCTGCAGGCTTATACGCATTATATTGGATAGGAATCTTTTGTGTGATTCTTGGGTTTTTAGTTGGAAATTACAATAGGATTTATCCTCCCATTGTACTAATTGGAAGCATAATTTTTTTCCTTACATTTATAATTCAACTATAAAACCTAAAATAGAAAATGATGATCTTTTAAACTATAAATCAAAAAACTATATATAATACTTTTTAGTGTAGTGTGAAAAATGGAAACAAAAAAAATATCGATTAAAGAACTTCTAACTAAACGTGACATGCGTTTTTTATTATTTGGAGGAAAAGGCGGAGTTGGAAAAACAACTTGTGCAACGTCTACAGCTATTTGGGCTGCAGAAAATATAGATAGAGAGGTTTTAATTCTATCAACAGATCCAGCACATTCTCTTAGTGACAGCCTTGCCCAAGATGTATCTGGCGGGGAAGTCGTACCAGTCAAGGGTGTTAAAAGTCTTAATGCATTAGAAATGAATCCCCGAAAAGAATTTAAAAAATATCAAAATTCCATTCAAGCTGGGGAGATTGAAATACCTCAAGAATTGAAGATGTTTGGTGATTTTGAAGATTTTCAATCAATATCTCCTCCTGGATCCGATGAAACCTTGGCTTTTTCTAAAGTACTTGAATTTATTCAGACTACTGAATATGATTTCATAATTTTTGATACTGCTCCAACTGGTCACACACTTCGCCTCCTTAGTCTTCCTGAAGTCCTTAATAGTTTCTTCGGAAAATTAATTCGTTTTCGAATGAAAATGGGCCAAGTTTGGGGAAAATTAAAGGGTCTTTTCAAGCGCAAAGGAGATGATGAAGGAGCTGATCAACTTGAAGCTCTCAATCACATGAAAGAAATAATTGAAAATGCAAATACAGAATTAACAGATCCTGAAAGAACCTCTTTTGTAATTGTAATGATACCTGAATTGATGGCTGTATATGAGACTGAGCGTTTAATTCAAATGCTATATGAATATGAAATCCCAGTATCCAATATTGTAATTAATATGATTGCTCCTGAAACACCAAACTGTGATTTCTGCCAATCACGTCATAAAATGCATTTACGGAATATGGCTGAAATCCGAGAACTTTATACGGATGATTTTAATTTAAATGAAATTCCCCTAAATCCTACAGAAGTTAGAGGGATCACAGCTCTCCGTAAGTTTGGTAGAGTTATCATTCACTAAAAGTTATGGGTTTCCACTATTTACAATAATGTGACCATCTCGCAAATTTAATATACGTGTTGTATGCGTTGCTATGACAGGGTCATGCGTAACAATAATCAGAGTTTTTTTCTCTCGCTCGATTAGTCTTCGCATCTGTTTTACAACTTCTATACCAGTTTCCTCATCCAAATCCCCAGTTGGTTCATCCGCTAAAATGATAGATGGATCATTTGCTAAAGCTCGCGCAATTGCGACTCGCTGCTGTTCTCCTCCGCTTAACTCATCTGGTTTATGGAATAATCTGTTTTTTAATCCAACCAATTCTAATAATTCCCTAGATCTTTTCTCTCTCTTCTCCTTCCCCACACCTGCCAATAGCATTGGTAAATTAACATTATCTAACGCTGATAAGACGGGAATTAAATTATAAAACTGAAAAATATATCCCAATGTTCTTCGTCTTAAATTCACTAATTCCCTCTCTCCTATTGAACCAATATCTATCCCATCAATAAATATTTTACCTGAATCTGGCGTGTCTAATGTCCCGATAAGGTTCAACAAAGTTGTTTTCCCACTTCCTGATGGTCCCATGATTCCCAGTATTTCCCCTCGATAAACTTTCATATTTACTTTACGTAAGGCGTAAACTTCAACCTCCCCTAGGACGTAGGTCTTCGTTACGTTTACAAGTTCAATAATCGTTTCCAAAAAATTCACCGAATTGAAATAACCCTTTATCAAAATTGAAATATTATTGTAATTATTTAAAGGTATGATAATACAAACCTCTAAAAAATCAAAATATTGATAATTTGGAATGTTAATTGGAGTGTTTTGAAATGGTCGTGTTTACTTCAACTATTAAATTTACTGATAAGGGAGAAAATGATATGGTTGATATTACTCAGAAAGTCGAAGCTCAAATCAGTAATTCAGGACTTACTAAAGGTATTTGTAATATTTTCATAGCAGGAGCGACGGGCGGTATAATTGCTATTGAGTTTGAACCAGGACTTATTAAAGATTTTCCAGCGATGTTAGAGCGTATTGCTCCGAAAAGTATCAATTATAGCCATCATCTGACATGGGGTGATTATAATGGTCACTCCCATGTCAGAGCCTCTTTGGTTGGACCTTCGTTAACAATCCCTTTTAAGAAGGGAAAATTAATTCATGGAACGTGGCAGCAATTGGTATTTTATGAATTTGATACCAGAAATAGAACCCGTACTCTCTATCTAACGATAATAGGTGAGTAATTTGGTTAAACCGTAAAAATAAATCCTTAATTTTATATATTTTCTAAGATTTTGTTGATTTCTAATAAATTATCCACTATGAAATCTGCCCCAGCCCTTGATAACTCGTCTTTTGTATGTCGCTCACTGAGA
>JABXJU010000301.1 GCA_013375405.1 Candidatus Helarchaeota archaeon | reverse complement strand
TTTTCAGGGTCAGGGGTCTGGTAATCTTGACCTCGATACCATATCACCCGCTTTATATCGTACGATGAGGAAATAACATATGATTTGATGATATTTTCAGCCAATTTTTCTTGAGAAACTCGCCACGGATATTGTCCATTAGTGGGATTACCTATCTCTGTAATCCAATATTCTCCTTCAAATCCATACTTTTCTCCAAGTATCAGCTGTTGCATTATGTTTTGATATAAGGAGTCAGGATCGTAGGTGTAGTAGTGAAAGGAATACACGTCAATATATGTCATGATTCCCCGTTGGAACATGGTTTCAGTTTCAGGTGGCACGAACCCCGCTACCGCACTTGCCATGGCTGAATTAAGAAGGGTTAGATTTTGGCTTAATTCCCCCTCAAGTTGATGAATGAACTGTTGCGTTTGGTCAAACAATTCGTAGAAATGGTCTATTGGCCCATCCCAAAAACGGGCTAAGTTGGGTTCATTCCAAATTTCCCATGCTGCCACCCGATCTTTGTAACGCCTGACGGTTTGGTTTACGTAATCCAAGAAATACGGAATATCGTTTGGATGGATATATCTATTATAGCTCGAATTAATAGTTTCGACAGCATCATTATCATACGCGAAAACAGCCAAAACCTGCACTCCATGCTTTTCTGTTTCATTCAAGAAAGCATCCCATCTACTCCAATCCCATACATCATCTGCAATTTCAGTAGCACTCCAAGAAAACTCTCTTCGCGTCCAATTCACTCCAATTTGTTTTATCGTTCCGTTCGGTTCATCGAAAAAATCATTCACAAAACATACTCCACAATAATCATCAATTGGGATGCGGGTTTTGGTGGGGAAACTTAATGGTGGACCTTTAACAGTGAGGCTGAGCACCAGGAAGGGGATAAAGAGCCCTCCAAGCACGATGATAAGGATGATTATTCCTTTCTTCCGCACTTGCAAATCAAGTTGGTTTTTGGCACTACTCACTATTATAACCCTCCGTACCTTGTTTGCTCTTTATGTTCTCAATTTCTTGTTCACTCTTTTCCTTTCTGCGTCTAAGAATATTTTCAATGGCACTACACCCAAGGCACAAACCGAGGGCTCCTCCGATAGCACCAAATAAAATTATATTAATCAATCTATTAATTGATGGCTCCAAGGTAATAATCGAAGGATACGCCACGAAAAGAGCTAGGGCAATATACCAAAGAAATTGAATAAATATTATTGCACTTGCATAACTGATAGGATTCTGACTACTTTCATGAAGCAAAAGCATTACCAACGCATATCCCAAAGCAAAAGGGGCTAAACTATGAATTCCTATCAGAGATAATCCTATAGCAAAAAATCCAAAAGTATCTCCGATGAGCGTAATCTTAACCGATTTTTTTACTTCAAAAGTTTGCAGCCCGATGCCAACTCCCAGTCCAACATAGAACAGCGGGGAGATAAAAATTCCAACCACTAAATGATAATTTGCTTCTATAGAACCAAAAATACCGTGAAAATGCCCCCAGACAAACCATGCAATCATAAATAAGAGACCGAGAAATACACCTTTCAAAACGTCATAAAATTTTTTCAGATCTATTTTTATCGCTTTCTTTGAAAACAGTTCTCTAGAGTTCTTATAGACCCTATAGGAATACGGGCTGGGCGGTCCAGCCGAGAGCACTTCCGAATTAGTGTATTGCTGACTTAATGATATCGGAATCATGATGGCATGAAAAATTGCTGCTGTGATCCAGTAATGGACTGGATAATAGAGCAATGAGATGAGGCCTAACGTAAGAATCCATATGATTGCCCCTCCTCCAACAAATAAAAGGAACTGTTTTTTTTCTTTCAAGTAAGTTAATAATGAGGGTTTATCTGTTGTGCTCACCATATTTACGGTTAGAACCAAGCCGAAAAATACAATCCATAAATGAAATAACCAAGTAAATGGAAAACTTGGATTAAATTCATCCCTAATTTGAATAAGTACCATTATTGAAAGAATTATGGCACAAATCAATAAATGTAAAATCCATTCAATTTTCCGAAGTGCTGCTCTATAATTCTCCATCTGGCAGAGAATTCCCACAATGATAGTCACTACAATAGGCCCAATAAAGGCGAATAAATCCCATAAACTCTCGTGATAAAGAAGATCCCCACTATAGATAATCCAAAACAATTGAATGCCGAATAGAATTAAAATTTCTGCATAACCAAATAATCGTACAGCAAAAAGGCTAGTTTTCTCTAAAGATACCTTATTGAGTCTCATTTTTAAAACGGTTCAATTTGGCGATAGGTACCGAAGACCTTTTCAAGGGTAAGACGAATCTCTCCGAGAGAGGCGTAAGCTAACGCGGTATCGATGATATAGGGCATTAAATTTTCATCATCCTTTTTTGCAGCTTCTTCCAGTTTTTGTAAGGTTTCTTGGACTTTCGCATTATCACGTGTTTGGCGTAATTTTTCCAAACGTTCATGTTGGGTGCGTTCTACTTCAGGGTCTATTTTTAGAACTGGGATGGTTATTTGGTCATCTTCTGGAGTTTTGAATGCGTTTACTCCCGCTACTAACCGATTTTCTGATTCAATCTCCCGTTGATATCTATAAGCGGCTCTAGCTATTTCCAGCTGGAAGAATCCCTGTCTGATGCCCGGCACCACCCCGCCAATTTCTTCAACCTTTTTGAAATACTTGTAAGTTTCTTTCTCCATCTTGTTCGTAAGCCATTCGATATAGTAAGATCCAGCGAGGGGATCAATGGTATCCGTCACTCCGCTTTCGTGGGCGATGATTTGCTGCGTGCGCAATGCGGTCGTGACGGCGTCTTGGGTGGGGAGGCATAAGGCTTCATCTTTTGAATTGGTATGCAGCGATTGTGTCCCACCAAGTACCGCAGATAGAGCCTGAAGGGTGGTCCGGATTATATTATTCTCAGGTTGCTGAGCTGTGAGAGTACAACCCGCTGTCTGAGTATGGAAACGCATTTTCATCGAATTTGGATCTTCCGCACCCCGTTTCTTCATTTCTTTTGCCCAGATTCGCCTTGCTGCCCGAAACTTCGCAATCTCCTCAAAGAAATCGTTATGAGAATTAAAGAAAAATGATAGCCTTGGTGCAAATTCGTCTATGGTCAATCCCCGTTCGAGCGTTGCATCGACATAGGCCAAACCATCCGCAAGGGTGAAAGCTAGCTCTTGGACGGCCGTGGATCCTGCCTCCCGAATGTGATACCCTGAAATGCTCACGGTATTCCACTTTGGAACGTGTTTAGTCCCATATTCAAACGTGTCAATAATCAAACGCAGGGAGGGTTCTGGGGGGAAAATCCATGATTTTTGGGCGATATATTCCTTGAGGATGTCGTTCTGAATCGTGCCTCTTAATTCCGTAAAAGGAATGCCCTGCTTTTTTGCATTAGCTAGATAAAATGCCCAGACAATGGCGGCTGGACCATTGATCGTCATACTAGTGGAGACTTTATTTAAAGGTATTCCATCAAATAAGATCTCCATATCTAATAGAGAAGAAATTGCCACACCGCACTTCCCCACTTCCCCTTCCGAGAGTGGATCATCTGAATCACGCCCATATAAGGTAGGGAAATCAAAGGCAGTACTTAGACCCGTTTCTCCGTGTTCTAATAAATATTTAAATCGGCTATTTGTATCTTCTGCCGTGCCAAATCCGGCGAATTGGCGCATGGTCCATAGACGCCCGCGATACATCGTATCATAAACACCTCGCGTAAAGGGATATTGCCCGGGCTCTCCTAAATCTTCTTCATAACTGACTTTCACGTCTGCAGGGGTGTAAAGCCTCTTCACTTCGATGTTAGATAAATTTCGAAACGTATCTTGGCGTTCCTTGCCTTCCTTGGCTTCTTTTTCTGCCGCTATCAATTTATCATCCAACATTGG
>JABXJU010000300.1 GCA_013375405.1 Candidatus Helarchaeota archaeon | reverse complement strand
GGTCAGGGTCCAGGTGCCGGTGGTGGCGTTCCAGCGCTTGTAGAAGATATCATGATCTGTTCCCGCACCGTCGTAATCTGTTATATCAATCCATGCTACGTGTAAATGCCCGTCATCCCCCACTGCGATGGCTGGTATACCGGAGCCACCTGTGCTCTCCGTGGAGACCACCTCGGTCAGGGTCCAGGTGCCGGTGGTGGCGTTCCAGCGCTTGTAGAAGATATCTAGATCCGTTCCCGCGCCGCTGTAGTTCGTAGAATCATCCCACACCACATGTATATCTCCGCCTTCATCAACCCCGATTGCTGGATACTGAGAACTTTCTGTGATCTCCGGGGAGACCACCTCGGTCAGGGTCCAAGTGCCGGTGGTGGCGTTCCAAAATTTGTAGAAGATATCGCGATCCGTTCCCGCACCGTTGTAATTCGTCCAATCTTCCCATGCCACGTGTACATCTCCAGCCACACCTACTGCGATTGATTGCATCAACGAAATATCCGTACTCTCCGTGGAAACCACCTCGGTCGGGGTCCAGATGTACTGAGGAATAACTTGAACGTTCTCACAATTGGAAATAGAACTATTTCCTAGAGGGTTCCCGGCAACGACCACATAATAGTACGTCCCACGAATACGGATAGTTTCTTGGTATTTAGTTGTTGAGATCGATGCGATCGGTATCATTCCATCAACCGAGGTAATTGGTGAAGTGTTTCTGTAGACATGATACACTGTCGCGGTTAACATACTACTCCAATTCAACTCAAGCAGGCCATCATAATCCGGATTTGGTAAAATAGGTTCAAGTACGGGTGGAAATGGAATTGCAGGGGGAATCGCAACCATGACACTTTCACAATTAGAAATGGGACCAGCGCCCGAGGCGTTGCCAGCAACGATGACGTAATAGTAAATATCATTGATTGTGAGCGTGTCCTCATAATAGTTCGTGGAGATCGCTGCTATCGGTGTCATTCCGCTAGGTGGAATCCATGTGATGGGGGAAGTATCCCTATAGACATAATATATTGTTGCATCAACCCTCTCGCTCCAGTTCAACTCAATGATTCCATCCTCATCTGGATTTGGTAAGATGGGCATCAGAGTAGGTGCATCTGGCACGATTGCTGCTTTTTTATAGAATATATTATCTAAAAAGAGCTTATATCCCTCCTGCCATGCTACGTGTACGCGCCCGTCCCCATCCACTACAATAGTTGGATTCTCTGCACTTAGTCTCGGTCCCTCCGTGGAGACCACGGCTATCATGCTCCACATACCAGTAGTGGCGTTCCGATATTTGTAGAATATGTCACTAATAGACCAATCCGACCCAGAAGACCACGCCACATGCACAGACCCGGAATAATCCACCGCAATCGCTGGATCAGAACCAAAATCACTTATGCTCTCCGTGGGTGCCCAAGTGCCGGTAGTGGCATTCCAGCACTTGTAGAGAAAATCACTATAATTATAGAAGATATCATTCCAAGCGTGCCACACTATGTGCACGTGCCCACTTTCGTCCGCCATAATCGCTGGGTCTCCAGAGTAATTACCGATACCCACGCATTCTATGGAAAACACCTCGGTCATGGTCCATATATCCAGAGAGGCATTCCAGCGCTTATAGAATATATCCCAGCCCTCGCCTGCGCCCCCATAATCTGTATAATCCTCCCACAACACATGTAGGTGCCCGCCCATATCCACTGCGAGCACTGGATACTGAGACCATTCTGTGCTCTCCGTGGAGACCACCTCGGTCAGAGTCCAGGCACCGGTGGTGGCGTTCCAGCGCTTGTAGAAGATGTCCGAATCCGATCCCGCGCCGTTGTAATCTGTATAATCATACCATGCTACGTGCACGTCTCCGTCCCCATCCACTGCAATAGATGGATGCAAAGAATCAGCTGTACTCTCCGTGGATACTACCTCGGTCAGAGTCCAAGTGTTGGTGGTGGTGTTCCAGCACCTGTAGAAGATGTCCCCATCTGTTCCCGCGCCGCTGTAGTTCGTAGAATCCACCCACGCCACATGCAAGGACCCGCCCTCTTCCACCGTTAGTGAGGGATACCGAGAATTAGCGTTACTCTCCGTGGAGATCACCTCAATCTGAGTCCAATTCCTGATAGTAGCGTTCCAGCGCCTGTAAAAGATATCAAAATCTGTGCCCGCGCCACTGTAATTCGTTTGATCATGCCATACGATATGTAGATTCTCAGATCCGTCTATTACCATTACTGGATATTGAGAATCTCCATAAATGGCACTTATAGAGATTTCCTCAGTAGTGTTGGTCCAACCCCATACCGAAGTTTCGAATTCTGATGGCAAATTCCCGAAATTTTCAGTATATTGATTCTTTAACATGTTATTATCGTGAATAAAATACAGTATCGGCAAGATTACAGAAAAAATGAGCAAGAAACTCACGCAAACGAAGGGTAAATGAGTTAGTTTCATGTTCTGTTATCCCAGCATATTTTTTTCAAGAATCCGCTTATCGTCTATTCATAGTATTTTAAAAGAGAAGATGTTATTTCCTAGCTGAATTATATGTCTCCACCTTTTTAAGGATATACTGTGATTCTATTTAATCACATTATTTCCTGAGCCTCTATCACACTAATCCTCTCCTATTAAATCTTTTTTTTCAATGTCGAATTTATTTATTATAAGAAATACTAATTCATTTCTTGCTCATTAAATTAAAATTAAATAAAGGTTGGAATTGTTTGAGTATATTAATTCTCACTGGAGTTATGGCATACGAAATCCTTGAGGAGTATATTACACCTTTTGCGAACTCTGTTAAACTAATGAAATTGCCGATTTCCATAGCTGCCTTTATTACGCCACAATTTGTGATAAATCAGTTAAAAAAAATTGACTTTTCTCCGTACAAATCTATAATAGTCCCTGGTTTAATGCAAGGTTCTACTCAATCTATAGAAGACGTATTTAACATTCCTACTTTCAAAGGACCTCGATATGCAAGTGATATTCCACTAATTTTGGAGGAAAATCTTCAATTATCTAAAACTATTCCCGCGGATAAATTGTTATTGAATCGGGGATTTGAGGAATATGACAAAATAATAAGTAAGATAACGGAGACTACACCGCCTCACCCTTTCATTCGAGTAAAATCCTATAGAATTGGAATTGATTATCCCCCATATATCTTAGCTGAAATCGTTGATGCTCCTAAACTGTCCCTTCAGAAGATTATCTCCAAAAGTCAATATTTTCTCAAAAATGGCGCTCATATGATTGATATTGGGGCAATGGTAGGCCAGAATAATGCTAAAATAATTGGTAAAATAATCGAGGAAGTCAAATCTAAATTAAAAGTTCCTATTAGTATAGATAGCATGTTACCTGAAGAAATTGAAGTTGCAGTGGACGCAGGGGCTGATGTAATTTTAAGCCTAGATGCAGGAAATATGAAGGACTTAAAAAATTTACCAAAAGATAGGATCGTTACTATCATACCTACCAATGTCAAAGAAGGGATTTTTCCGAAATCTCCTAATGAACGCATAAAATTATTATTAGAAAATATTAATAATGCAAAAAAGTTAGGATTTGACAGAATTCTTGTAGATCCGCTTTTAGAATCTCCTATTACTCCTGGATTGACAAAATCACTTGAAACTTTTATCCAATTTCGGAAAAAAGAACCACACATACCCCTTCTTTTTGGAGGAGGCAATATTTCGGAACTCATCGATGCAGATAGCATTGGTGTAAATGCATTACTTGCTTGTATTGCAGTTGAGTTAGGTATTTCCGTTATTTTAACTACTGAATACAGTAATAAAACACGGAATTCCATAAATGAACTATCTATTGGTCTTAAAATGGCTTTCTTAGCAAATTATAAGAAGCGTCCACCGACGGGTCTACCATTTCATTTACTTCGAGCAAAAAGTAAGAAAAGATATGACCATG
>JABXJU010000299.1 GCA_013375405.1 Candidatus Helarchaeota archaeon | reverse complement strand
GCCATAATTGTCTTACCAGCTCCTGCATCATCTGCCAAAAGAAATCTAATCCTTGGATTCTTTAGGACATAGTGGTAAACTGCTTCAATTTGGTGGGGCACAGGGTCGATCTTAGAAACAGTTACAGCGCAGAAGGGGTCAAATTGATAGGCATATCTTATTCTCCAGCCTTCCGTAGCAAGAAAGAATGCCTCTGGATCTCCACTGAAATCTATTTTTGATTCTTTCGCAACTTTCAATTTTTTTAGGTCTTCTTCAGAAAGTATCTGGTGATAATATCTCTCTGAATTTACTCCCACTACCTCTAATTTGATCCTCAACCCTCCCACTGTTTTAGAGGAAATAACTCTTACATGTTCACGCCAAAATGGCCCTTCAAGAACTGTGTCTTTCTTTAATTGCTCCAGTTTTAATTCATTGTCAAGGTTCAACTTACAATCTCCTCTTACTTCTATCCTGAGAACGTAGATTAGCTTTTATCTGTCCTGTTTCTATTTGAATTCCTGAATTCCGGGGATGAATTCGGGGACACAATACTTAATTATTCTTTTTAAGAATTATGACATCAGCTCCTTTAGGAGAATCTATCTTCCTATAATCCTCCCTCTCCGGAAGTCTCTCTATCACTTCCGAATCCGCATCATTCATCTGACACCCGAAGGTACGGATGTAGACTTTTTTGGGCGAAATTTTGTAAGTTTTTGATTCTTTTGACATTGTGATTTTTTTTGACCTCTGAAAATAAAAAATTAAAAGGCTGAAAAAAAGAAAAAGAAATTCTTTTTTGGGGCAGGGCCCCGCCGATGGTGGCTGCTTTTTAAAAACATCAAAATCGCCCTTCCTACGTTAAAACTTCGGCGGTAATCAAATAAATTATGCATCATATTATAGCCGTAGTACCTTCATTAACTCATGAGCGATCTCTTTTACAGACATTTTATTTGTAGTCAATGCTACTTTATCGGCTAAAGGTGGACTATATTTTAACACATCTTTTTTTCTAATATTATGCCATACAGGTAAAATAACTTTTTTACCATCAATTTCACGAGCCACAAGACCATTTAACTCATATTGAGGCCAATTTTTTGAAAAAAATGCCTTAGAAAGAACAACTATTGCGTATCTTGAATTTGCTAAACCCTTATCAATTGATTGGCGTAAGCTATCACCTACTTTAAGTTCAAATTCATCATACCATATTTTGAATCCAATATTAGTTAAAGCATTTGCCAAAGGACGAACAATGGCATTTTTATCTTCGCTAGCATGGGCAATAAAAGCATCATACCCTATTTCTTCTGGTACTTCATCGGATTTGGCTAAATCTTTGACTTTTAAACGAGTAATTACTCCGAGATGCATAGAAAACGCCTCATCAGCCGAAGGAAAACGAGATTTCGCATACAGGTTCATAGGTGTTGAGCCACCGACTACCCACCATTCTGATTCATCTTTTTCTATTGTTTTTACTGATAATACAACATCTTCTATGTCAAAAAGAATAAATCTTCCAGCAAAAACTACATTTATTACTTTTGTTTTCCCTTCAATTTCTACATACTCTTTTGTGCGTTCTTTAAGTTCATCTATATTCAAAGCCATTTCAAGCCCTCATTGGAAAGTTTAAAAAATTTTCATCTTTAATTTTTTCTATTCATATAAATCACAGATAGATTTCTATAAAATCATCGGGATAACTATTACCCTTCACGCGGGGAGTTCTGGGGGAGTTCTGGGGACACAATACTTGATTATTCTTTTTAAGAATTATGATATCTGCTCCTTCAGGAGAATCTATTTTCTTGTAACCTTCCTTCCTTTTCCAAAAGCCTCTCCATAACTTCTGAATCCGCATCATTCATCTGACAGCCAAAACTGCGAATGAAAATCTTTTTACTCTGTTTATCCATTCTTACTTCTTCTCTTCCTTTGTACCTGAAAATGCCCAGTAACCTAAAATAATCAGATTGATTGGTGTAATAATAGAAAGTATGCCGAAAAGAAGTGGATTTTTTCCATACTTTGTTGCTATCTTGCCAAAACAAATAGCAACGTATACAAGGATGATGGGCAATATAATTTTACCGAGAGTATCCACTATTTTTCTCCTTTTGCAATCATCTTTGCCTTAAGATAATAGCCGTATGATACTAACCTCTTGAAATTTCGTCTATCTTAAAGCTTTAATTTATTTTGATGTCTTTATGATCTCAAGAGAAGTATTTAAGTACTCTTCCCCATGAGTATCACACCATTTACTTCTAAGCTCCCAAATTCTAGTTTGAAATTCTGATTCAAGTTCTGATTTTTCTGTCCAAAGATTCTTTTTTCCTACATAATTTCCTTTTCCATCACATCCGCAAGATAAAATTAAATAATTATATAATCCTTTGGGATTTGAAAGATCTTGAAATACATTATCAGTTACTAATACAGTATCTCCATTAGATTTATCGCTTAGTTTTACAGATATATTTACAGGTTTCCCTGCCCAAACAGCCCAATTGTACTTTTGATCTGTCGTATTCCGTGTTCCTACTCTTTTTACTAAAACATCTCCCTTTGCAATGCCTACTTTGCTTGATATTATCCAGTCTGTTATTTGATTTTTTACAAAAGTTTTTAGATGTTTTTCTACAAGAGTCTTAAAAGTTACTCCAGCAAGAAGCGCCTTTACTGAACCAAATCTTTCTTTCCATAAGGCAAATCCCCCGTCACCCTTAATGTCTATAAATTGTGCTTCAAATTCACGTAAAATTTTTATTAAACTTCCTGTAAAAATTTGATACATTTTAGCAGATGTTTTAATATACTGTTCATTAGTAAGTTGAGTTGAACCCTTCATATCTATATACAGGGACACAACATTTCTAATTCTATGCCATCTGCCAACTTCTAAAGACATATCACTCTCTAATGGGATTCTTTCTAAATCTTGAATGACTATTAAATCTATTTTTTCTTTTTCATCATTTAATGTATCATCTAAAAAATTCCATAACTCCATAGCTAGCCTCCTATTTTTAAAGTAACAGTGTAGATTATCAAACTAATGAGAGTGGGCAAAATTAATCTATAGGCACTTTTCACATTCTTAAATTTTTCATCACAAATTTTTGAATTTATATAAAGTTGACTCAAAATATCACTAAAAAGATTATTTATTTCTTGATTTTGAATTTTAGATTTAAACTCGTTGAACTCTACTGAAGCAATATCTCCCCAGAAGATATTCGATTTTGGTTTATCTTTGATATATTTTCGGGGGGCTATTCTTGGATGTACAACGCAGTAAAAATGCCAAAATGACTTACCGATGAAAAAGAAAGACAATAGCAGAAAACAACTAATTAAAATGAAAAGCACAGAGCAATTGCAATTCTTAATAATTTCTATATAATTTTTCATTTGAACCAACAAACTTCCTATAAGCACAGAATAAAATGCTACTAAAAAATTTGCCTTATTATCTGCTGCTTTTATCCATTCATTTATATCTTTTAAATTCTCATAATAAAATTTTAGCTTCATTACCTTATCTTGGGTCTCCTTCATTTTGCGTCCTTGCCTCTTTCTTTCCAGTAACTATCTCTCCTATATTGACATATATATCATTTTTAGAGAATTCGTTTGAAAACTTATATTTCTCCGTTGTTATACAACTTCACCATAACGTCTACAATTTGAGGGGCAAAGTGGATACCTTTGTATTTTTGAGAAGAATTGTATCAGAAATACCTATCTTTCCTACATCATGAAGCTGAGCAGCCCATTTAAGGTCAGATAATCCATTAGGATAAAGACGGAGCTGCTTCTCTAAACTCTTTCCCATAAGGGTACAATATTGAGCTACTCTATCAGTATGACCACGAGTATAGCGGTCCTTGGCTTCAATTGCTGAGATTAAAGTATTCTGGGATGCTACAATAAGCTCGATTTTTTCCTCGTCGAGCTT
>JABXJU010000298.1 GCA_013375405.1 Candidatus Helarchaeota archaeon | reverse complement strand
TATAATCATATAGACCAGGAGCTGCTACTGGAGTCGTATGTACCGACGGATGCCATCCCGGGTCTCCACCAACGCTATCTTGTTTTTCTCTTACCACTACTTTAAATCCTTCACGATTTAAATTAATCGCGGCTACAAGCCCTGCTGGACCTGCTCCTATTATTAAAATTTCCTTGTTATTTTTCAAGTTTTCTTCACTCTCAGAAAATTCTTGATAAATAACATCTTTTTATAATCATTAACTTAAAATAGTTTTTGATAGATTTATCTATCTTATAAAAGAAAAATACCTAAATTATTACATGTTAAGAAATCCGGTATTTATCTGCTGAAGAAATTGATTGTCTAATAGTCATTCCTGCATCTTCAAGTAGATTTTTTCCATGTTGGAGAAAGATTAGTGTATTTTTCTCAACTTCTTCCTTTATTATTTAAGTAATAAAGATATTATGGGCAATACCTCCATTAAAACCGATTTTCTTAATTAAATATGAGAATATTTTAAAACCGATTTTCTTAATTAATTAAATATGAGAAAATTTTACTTAATGTATAATCAGATTAAAGTAAAAAGGAATGGTAATGAAAATGTCCTCGCAAATATGGAAAAAAGTTGCACGTAATATTGTGAACGCTGGGGTAATGCCTTTTCCAATCAATGACACTGTTATTGAATTTTTACAAGCTAAGATCCCAGAGGATCAAGCGAAATTTCTCTTAATTTTTAAGAAACCGTCCTTAAATCTCGATCAAATTAAGGAACAAACGGATTTGAATGAAGAGGAAATCCTTCAAATGCTTGAAATGTTAATGAACAACGGAATAGTTTCTGGTAATCCTAGCAGAAGTACCGGGATTATGGTCTATTCGTTAATGCCACTTTTCCCTGGAATAATTGAGTTCTCTCTCATGAAGGGGGAAACCAGTGAGAAAGAGAAAAATTTGGCTCGAATCATTGATAAGGTTTTCAAGACTCTTCAGGAAGGGACCCAGAGGAATTATGATACTTTAATGCCGCAATTTAAAGATCTTCCGCCGCCCGCTCGCGTTATTCCCGTGGAAGAAAATGTACAAGTAGGTCAAGAGGAGGTCTTACTCGCTGAAGAAGCTTCGCGCCTTATAGATCACCAAGATAATATTGCACTCACCTATTGCTATTGTAAGCAGCAAAAAGATCTAATCAATAATCCCTGTAAAGTCACAGATAAACGTGAAGTATGCCTAATTTTTAATAAACCCGCTCAATTTGCTATTAAATATAACTTCGCTAGACCTATCTCGAAATCTGAAGCAAAGACGATTCTGAAAGAGGTTGAAGATGCTGGGCTTGTTCATAAAGTATTCCACTCCAAGCTCGATTTTTCCAGGGATATAGATGGTATTTGTTCGTGTTGCAAATGCTGTTGTGGTATTTTCCGCTTGTATTATGACGGGGTTTGGCCTTTGCATACCATGACTTCTTATATCGCTAAACCTATTAATGAGGAATGTATCGGCTGCGGTACTTGCGTTGAAAAATGCCAGATGGAAGCAATTTCTTTAATAGATGAACTCATCGTAATCGATGAAGCAAAATGTATCGGCTGTGGAGTCTGTGCTCATCTGTGTCCTCAAAATGCTATCACTATCGAAAGAAGTGGCCCGAGAGAAGTATTTGTTTTGCCTCCAAAAATAAAGCAAAATTAGTTTAACCTTCTCTTATATATGATGTTATTTTACTTACGACGAACCTTTACTATATAATATCGAAAATTCCAATTAATATAGACTCATTTAACAGAATTTAATTATTAATATCCTTTCTATTTTCTTGAAAGAAATATAATTAAAGCTATATCCTCAATTCTTTTTCATATGAAAAAAAGCTTATATAATAGAAATATTCATTGATTTCATTAAATCTAGAATTCTATTAATGAAAAAATTAAATTTTTAGTGAATGAATATGATAAGAACAAAGATTTTTTATGGATTAATTATTTCTGCCATATTCTGCGGAGCCTTAACAGGTATCATTCTGATGACAGAGTTTATAAATACAAGAAATGGAAATAATCGCATAGTTTCTATAGCTGCTGCATGCACCGAGATTATCTACGCAATTGGCGCCGGAGATAAATTGGCGGGTGTTGATCAGTACAGCATCAATTATGCATTAGCGGGTGACGCAGCATTTCAGGGCGCTCCCGGTGATCTCAGTGCTTATCCAAATGAGGTTCCCAATAAAACGAATGTTGGAACGACATCTGCTTTAAATTTAGAATTAGTCGCTTCCTTAAATCCAGTTATCGTGTTCTCATGGGATTGGGCTTCCACTGCGAACAATGCTTTAGAGAATTTAGGCATTGACGTCTTTAAAATCAATCCGCAGTCGATTGCTGATGTTTTAAGCTTGATAACCACTATCGGAGGCCTTCTCGAGAAGACCGTCGAAGCGGCTGCCGTAAATCAAGAGATTCAGGAACGAATCAATAATATCACTTCTGCTTTGGAAAATGTCACAGAGGGCGAAAAACCTTTAGTTTATTATGAATTATCATCGCTTGGGAGAACCGTGGGAAATGGGACAATGACAAACGAGATGATTTCTGTTGCCGGTGGTATTAACCTAGCGGGGAACGAATCCGTCCGGTATCCCACGCTTACCAGTGAATATATAGTCGCAAGGAATCCGGATATAATTGTGGTTGTAAGCTACGGCGCCACCATTAATGAAATTAAAAATAGGGCTGGCTGGGACATTATTGCCGCAGTTCAAAATGATGATGTATATAAAATTGAAAGTGGTTGGGTGACTGCAAGCCCAAGATTAGTTTTGGGTCTAGAACAATTCTCCGAATGGTTTCATCCCGCCTTATTTTAGAATATGAACTGGTGAATTAGCTGAAGCCGCTCGATATTGAAAAAATATATGATAGAAAGCGTCGTAAACGGATTTTTATCTTTATTTTTTTGCTGATTGGATTATTTTCTACTATCATTCTAGCTCTCATGATCGGTCCTGTTAATATTCCCCCTTTAATCGTCTTACAAATATTATTTAATATCTCCCCAAGCACCTGGCCACCTGGCTATCAAACAATCGTTTTGGATATCAGACTACCCAGAATCATCCTTGGAGCGCTCGTGGGTTCAGCTCTTGCAGTGGCTGGAACTGCAATGCAAGCTATGTTTAGAAATCCTATGGCCAGTCCCTATATCCTTGGCACTTCTTCAGGAGCCGCTTTTGGTGCTTCCTTAGCTTTCGTCCTGGGCCTAAATCTTCTTGTGGGAGTTTCTGCGGTCACTATCATGGCATTTCTATTTGCCCTCATAACAATTTACATAGTTTATGCGATTGCTCGAAAGGGTGAAGGAACTTCTGTAGAGACTTTACTACTTACAGGTATTGCCATTAGTTCACTTTTTTCTGCCTTGGTGTCGCTTCTAATGTACATTGCTGGTGAGAAATTAAATATGATCTGGTTCTGGCTAATGGGTGGACTTTGGGCAAGTGACTGGAACAAAGTCCTTTTTACTTTTCCCTTAGTTTTTATTGGAATTCTCATCCTATTTTTGTTCAGCCGCCACATGAATTTGCTTTTAATGGGAGAGGAAACTGCTCTCAACTTGGGATTAGAAGTAGAAAAATTCAAAATACTTATATTAATACTCGCGTCGTTGATCACCGCTGCTGCTGTTGCAGTGTGTGGAATCATCGGCTTTTTAGGCTTAATTATACCACATATTATGCGGATGATTGTGGGTGCAGAACATCGCAATTTACTACCTGCATCCTGTCTAGTTGGCGCAATTTTCCTAATTTGGGTTGATACCTTGGCGCGAACAATCATTTCGCCAGTCGAACTCCCTGTGGGAATCATCACTGCATTGTTGGGAGTTCCATTTTTCCTTTATCTATTACGAAAAAGAAAGAAAATGATAGGATGGTAATTTAATATGGTGAAGCTTAGGATTAAGAATATCAGCTTTTTT
>JABXJU010000297.1 GCA_013375405.1 Candidatus Helarchaeota archaeon | reverse complement strand
TATTTAAATCAATATGTTGTGGCAAATGTTTTATTTTTTGTTCAATTGCAACCTCAGTTTTATATTTTTTTGAAAGGACACCTCTAGTTCTAGAGGTAATTTCTTCTATTACTTTCTCATCCAACTGTCTTTTCCGACAACTAGTTTCAAACAACCTTCTCGTTCGCTCATAATCTATTTTTAAGGAGTCCATTTCGTCTTTCATTATTCGCTCGAATTTCAACAATTCCTTTAATTCTTTTGTTAAAGGAATTATTTCATTATTCTCTTTGTCGTATTGAGCCTCCAATTTCCCTATAGAGATAAGATAGAGGGTGCGGTCTTCGATCTCACCTCTTTTCAAATATATTTTAGAAGCTAAATAATCTATCTTAACCCGCCCTCCACGGAAAATGGGTGCAAGAGTAAATAACATCTTAATTATAAGCTTATTTTTGATTTTATCAGAAATAAGAGATAAATTTCTTCTTAAGGACTCTTTAAAAAGTATCCATTTATGCAATGTGACTTGAGTAGTTTCAGGAAAATTATTAAATTCCTGAGTGGTTTTTTTGATAAAAATATTAATTTTGTGATTAGAATATTTCAATAATTCTTCAATATGAGCCAATTTCCGTTTTATTTCTTTGGTTGTTCCTGATGCTTTTTGACTTTCAATAAAATGAAGAAGATCTTTTTCCATAGATTCAGCAGCGCTCTTTAATTCCAATATATTTGTTTCAATTATGTTACCTAGCTGAGCATTTTTATCTAATTCTTTTTTAGAGAAAATTCGCTTCTCTAAATCGCCTTTCACGCTAATAAGTTCATTTCGCATGTTTTCAAGGATATTTTTTGACCAATTCTGGTAGATGTCATCGATCGTTAATTGAAATCCTTCTAAATAGGAGGAGGTATCTTGAATAAAATTTAAGATATATTGATTTGATTCCGAAAGAGAATTTAAAATATCTTCAGTTTTTTCATGGAGAGTAGTATTTGCGGTCTGAAATTGATTTGATTCTATTATAGAGTTAATTACTTTTGATAGTTTTTTTAATTTCAACTGAAATAATTCCCTTTTCTTTTGAATATTTTCCTGTAGTTCTGCCCGGGCATTTATTTGAGCTTTAATATCTTTGATTATTTGAATAGTATTTTTCCGCTTTTTCATCCACATTGATTCGAGCCATTTTTCTAAAGGTTGGAGCGCATTCAATTGTGAGGCGTCTTGAATAGGCCTGAGTTTGCTAGTGGCTTTGAATAAATTTGCAGCCTGTTGCCGAAGTTGAGGCGTAATACGCTCTACAGAGATTGTAATAGAATCTAATCTCTTCTGAATCTCATCTTGTTTTAATACTAAATTATGTTCTTCACAGGCAGTTTGAAATGATTTTTGAGTATTATTTAATTCGTCAGTGATTCGATTGAGTTGATCTTGAACGTAATCTTGGAAATCCTCTAAATCTTTGAGTATCTTAACTACATGTTCTTTTTTTTCAATTTTCTTAAGATACGCTTTCTCTATTTGCAGGAGAGATTCTTTCGTTTTTTGGTAAATTGAAACCCAATCTTTGAGTAAAAAACTGGTATATTCGCCATTTAAGTACTGGAACTTGGATACATTGGTCTCTATATTTTGATTAGATGAATTCAAAATTCCTAAGGCATCAGTTATATCCTTTTTTAAGTGTTCTCTTGCTAAAACTACTTCATTAAGATCAAGTAAATTATCGATTTCAGACTGTATTTTTTCTGTTATAGGCTTAATTCGCTCAATAATTTCTTGAATTCGCCGTTGCTCTATGGGAATTTGGCCTTTCTCAACCGTAACTTCATGATAGGGAATTTGAGATGATCTAACAAGAGCCTTTCCCGGTAGGACTCCGTTTAAAAACCCCGTAACTCGGAAGAATCGTTTATTCCACTTTATTTCACCAATAATCAATTTCTCATTTATCAACTGAGTTGCGACTGCTATTACGCGTTGTAAGGCTTTTGAATGATCATCAGCACTAAAAGTTTTAGCTAATTCAGATAGATTTACCACATTTTGATTTACAACATATTTGACTATGTAATCAGCGATTTTTCTGGATATGGCATCAAATTTCTGAACATAATTTTTGAAAATATCAACAGTATCACGGATTTCTACTTTAAACCACTCGTATTTCATTAAGTTTTTTACAATATAGGTAATAAGATCGAAGCGAACGAAACACTCCTCTGCTAATTCTTCAACAAGAACTCTTTCATTAGAATAAATTTGTAATAAAATCTTTTGTTCAATATATTCAATTAGTTCGTTCCATAAAATGGCGAGTGAAATAGTAGCCAAAGATGTAGAACGAATATTTAACTGATCTATATGATCTAATGATTGTTCATCAGAAAAGCTTCTATCCTCTTTCTGATGACTACGAATATATTCAAATAATTTTCCCTTATTAATATTTCTAAGATGTTTAAGTATATCTAAACAATACAGAACCCAAAATGAATATTCAATGGACCCAAATCCGCCGTTATTTTGTTGAAGATTAATTAGGTTTGTTATGGATGATTCATCAATATCCTCTATATGATCTAAAAGAAGTAAGCAGAGTAAGCGAAATGTCTGATGAGCATCATTTTTAGATCGTTTTCTTGACAAATAAGTTAGGATTTTATTTTTATTCTCCGAATTAATATCATATAGAAGTTTTAAACAGTAAATAGCAAAAAAGGTGGATTGTAATGTAGCTTTTCCCTTGCAGGTAGGGCAAAATTCTAAATTGCAATGCATAAAGCCCCCATTCTTTTTCTGAAAGTTAAAAATATTTTTGCACATTGAATCATATTCATCTATGGAAAGGATTTTTTGTTTTTTAATTAAAAATAAGATATTTATCGCATAGAAAAACGAGTGAAGATCGATTTCTGATTCATGTGGATTTGCAGCAAACCCATTTATCCGTTTGCAATCAAGAACATACTTTAATAAGCCTTCCTTATCTATAGCATCTAATAAATGCAAATAGGATAACGCCTTAACAGCCCAGTAAGTTTCCTCTAAATTCCCAAAACCACCATCGATTCTCTGATGCTTTAACAGGTATTCTCCAAGCTTCAGGCTCGGGAGAATTTCAATATGTTCAATTTTAGAGGGGGGAAACAACATTTCACTGTATTAAGTCTATCGTTACAATTAAGGTTTTGGAATTTATTTTACTGTTACAGTGGTATAAAAATAGGATCGATTATGAGTTTTAAAGTAAAAAAAGGGGAAAGTTTATTCTATGGCAGCTTCCAGTAATTCAACGACATCCTTGAATTCAATGGAGGCATTTTTTGACTTAATTGCATCCATTAAATTTCGGCGGCAAAAGGGACAGGCGGAAACTAAGATATCTGCGCCTGTTGTAACTGCTTCTTCAATCCGATCAACTGCGGTCTCAAGGGCAAGATCCTTGAAGGCCGCTTTGACGCCCCCACCAGCACCACAACACCATGCATTTTCTCGAGTTCGAACCATTTCCCTTAAAGTAATTCCTGGAATCGCTTCGAGAAGTTTTCTAGGTTCATTGAAAACTCCAACTTTATTTTTTCGGAGGATGATATGGCGCCCCATGTGGCAGGGATCGTGATAGGTGACCACTTTGTCAAGTTTCTTCGTTATTTTTAATTTCCCCGCTTTCAATTGTTTAGCGAGGAATTGTGTAACGTGTGCCAGTTCAAAGGGTATTTCGCCGACTATTTTAGGGTAATCTTCCTTGAAGGTTCGATAGCATCCAGCACAGGAGAAGATAAGTTTCTTTATACCCTTTTCTTTAATGGCTTCCATGTTATGTTTTGCCAATTCACTAGCTTTTTCCCGCAATCCCGTCCGTAATAAGGGACTGCCACAGCAATATTCGTCTACTCCCACTAGTTGAAAGGGAATATCTGCTTTATTCAGGAGTTTAACAGTTGCTTTCGCCAGTTCTTGCTCCCTGTAAGAAGAAGTACAACCAACGAAATATCC
>JABXJU010000296.1 GCA_013375405.1 Candidatus Helarchaeota archaeon | reverse complement strand
GGCGCTGAGATGGGGGCAAACGAGTTTGGGGTCGTTATTGGGAATGAGGCGGTCTATAGCAAGGAACCAGATGGTCCTCCGGCATTACTCGGCATGGATTTATTGCGATTAGGATTGGAACGTGGAAAGACTGCAAGAGCCGCAGTAGACACTATTGCCTCCCTCCTTGAGGCGTTCGGACAAGGTGGAGGCTGTTCAGCCGATAATTCATCATGGACATACCATAATTCCTTCCTAATAGCGGATGCAAAGGAAGCCTGGGTTCTCGAAACGGCCGGAAAGTGGTGGATCGCCGAAAAAATCACGGATGGTATTCGCAACATATCCAATGATCTATCAATTCGGACTAAATTTGACCTTACCGCAGAAGGATTGATCGATTATGCAAAGGAAAAAGGGTACTGGGATTCTTCTCAACCATTTAATTTTATAAAGGCTTTTTCCATGGGGCGTGTGAAAGATAAACCTTCACCATACTCTCGAGAGGGACGGTGTCGCATCTTGTTGGAAGAAAATAATAATACGGTAGCCCCGCAGGTTATGATGGATATCCTCCGTGATCATGATGCAGGCGTATGTATGCATGGGGGATTCCGCTCAACTTCTTCCATGGTTTCAAGAATCGATTCGAATAAGGAATTAACCGTCCACTGGTTTACAGGAACCCCTAACCCATGCCAGAGCTTTTTCAAACCGCTTTTTATGGCGCCCACTACTGAACTCCCCTCCCAACTCCAAGCCACACTCGCACCGGATCCCAATACTCTTTGGTGGGGGCATGAACTCGTCAAGGAGAAATCGCCGAAACGCTTGAATGTAACCCTATCTAATTTAGAGAAACAGTATCTGAAGACTGCGAAAGAGCTGATCGCTCACCCTGAACGCGATGCCCAAAGAAAATCATTATTTAATGAAGCCTTCAATGCGGAATGGGCTTTTTATAAAAAAGAAATTTATGAAAAATAGATTACTTATTAAGCTTTTCAAGCAGTGAGACTAAATCTTCAAAATTCTCTAAATTATATTGGGCACTCTGAACTACCTTAGGATTATGGGAATTGAAACTGACTCCAACACATTTTTTGAAACAAGAGATATCAGTAACCCCATCCCCTACATGAATAATGGATTCAATTGGAACGTTTTCTTTCTGTGCAACTACTTCTAGCACTTTGACTTTATCTACATCCCGATTTTCATCCTCATAAAGAAGTTGAGTATCATAAAAAACGTTATTCACATCAAATAAGGGCACCATGGAAAATATATATTTAAATGCCTGAGGTTGAAATCGCCTTAGGACGGTGAGAATGGTAGGACGAGGTCCAGCGGAATTGACAAATAAAACATACCCTTTTTGAGACAATTTAACAATAGTTTCTTTCACTCGTGGATGAAATTTCTCTTGTTTCCCTGCTTGAATGAAATCTTCATATCTTAGGTTACATTGTTTAAAAAGAACATGTTCTGAATCTCGAAATTCTTTCCCACTAATTAAACCCTTACTATACTCCTCTATTTTTCCCTCTGGAATCCCCTTTATATCTCGAATTAGTCCCCAAGAGTTCATTTGATCGACAATGACACCATCAAAATCAAAACTGATAACTTTATGCTTCAAAATTAATCATCCTCTTTCATTTTGAAACCGAGTCTTCAAACTCATAAACTAATTTATTTAATGGGCTTTCTTTTCTTAAATCTACAACTCTTTTTCCTTTTCGTCCAATCTGAGGTAGGTCTTTTATAAATTTGATGAACGTAGGAGAGAAACTGGCGGTTGTTTTAATCTCACTTATTAATTGATTTTGTAAAGTATTTGATTCCTTTGCTTTGACATAGATACGAATCACATCTGAATCTTTCTCTTTATCTATCACACATAAGAATCCTTTAATATCATGAGCGAACATCGCATGCTCGATGGTATAGGGACTGACAAGCGTACCTTTCACCTTCATTAAATCATCAAGGCGCGTTTCAATTAACCTTAGCTTAGCATGAGTTCTTCCACATGGACAATCGCGCCCTAATATTGCAGATTCATCCCCTGATTTATAGCGTATGGCTAAGGTTCCAGTTTTTGTCAGAGTTGTATAAACTAATTCGCCTTTCTCGTCTTCCTCCACAGGTTCGCCTGTTTTTGGATCGATAACCTCAACAATAACTTCATCTTCACACCAATGATACCCATTTTTCTCATCGCATTCCGCACTTGCACCAATTTCACTTAATCCATAACCTATTCGACAATCTAGACCCCACATTTGCTCTATTTTTTCCCTAACTGTTGGCGGAACTGGTTCACCTAAAACGTACGCTTTCTTCAATGTTGATTTTGAGGGTTCTCCTCCTGCTGCTATATACGTATGCCCCCATCTGAGAAGATACTGTGGTAGGCCCACAAAGGCAGTAGGCTTGAAAAAAGGATTCTTAATATTATTTATATGCGCCCAACCCGTCTTCAAAGTTGAAGCTGGAATAATAAAAGCCCCAAGTACTTTTGCCCCATCATGCAAAACCTGTCCCGCAAAAAACATGCCGTAAGGTGTTGCATTATAGACAATGTCATCCTTAGTAAAACCAGCTGAATTCAGGCATCTTGCATTTTGAATTGCATAGTGTTCCCAATCATTATACGTGAAATACACAATTGTTTCGCCCTTCCCTGATGTACCCGATGTTGTATGTAACTTATAAAGGTTCTTCTTGTCCCCTACTGCTCCAAATGGATCTTTTACAATATCTTCCTTGCTGGAGAAAGGAATTTTCCGTAAATCTTCGACTTTTTTTATGTCCTCTGGCTTCAAATTCACTGATTTCAACTTATCATGATATAATTTCGCATTATCGTATGCAAATCTTATGATTTTTCGTAATCGCTTCTCCTGCAGTTTTATAATTTCATCCGGTTTCATGTATTGCATTTGGATAAATTCTTTGAGATCCATTGCAATCCTCTATCTCAGTTAGTGTACTTCATAGAAATTTTTCTTTTTATTGAAAATAATAAGAGAGTCTAAATATAGAGTAAATTTAAATAAGACTAGGAAATTATAATGTCACTTCAAAATCTTCTGGATATCTTCAATTGAAAGATTGGAAGGAATTCCTAATTTTGAAAATACTTCAATTAATTCATAAAGAGATAATCCGGCAATTTCCGATGCCCTTTCAATAGAAATCTCTTTTTGAATGTATTTTTGAATAGCTACATTCAATTTTTCACGTTGGATTCCTTCAATAAGTATTTTTTTAGCAAGCGCAGCTCGTTCAATATTTGTTTGATTTGCTAATTTTTCAAGATCACGAACTACTTCTTTATTTATTCTTAAATTTAATTGTTCAGTCATTTATATTTCTCCGCTTCTTTTAATATTAATTGAAAAATTTCTGGCTTTAACATCTTCACTTTATTTAAATCATTCATTTTTTCTATAAACGTTAGAAAATCTAAATTTTTTTTCTTTAAAAGGATTAGTAATAGAGTCTCAGTGGTCTTTACTTGAACCCCCCTATTTATTGCTAGATTAAGTGCTAATTTATCATCGGTTATTAATAAAGATTCTTCCTCATCAGCAAGGGAAATTGCTTCACTTTCCCCTTGACCGAGATTTTTAGTTATCTTTTTGATTTGAATTTTCTTTTCAGTCAATTTTTTAGACTCAAAGTTCTTTTTAATTGTATTTGCTTCTGAATATTTTTCAGAATCAAATAAAACTTCTTTTTTTACGGTAGTTGGTATAATAATATTTGAAAATGTATTCATTATTAAATTCTTAAGTGAAATTTTCGTAATATATATCAATGAACAAGCGTCAAATACTATCTTTTTCATTATATCTAATGATGAATTTGCTACTATTTAATTGTTTTGATAGCTAACTTTTAAAAAAAGATAAAGCGTAGAATTATTCAACGTTTTTTAAATTTATTACATTTTAGCTTGAGTTAAAATTCTTTTTTTGCCGACAAAATCTACACGCTTTCCGACTTTAAATTTTTCGAGCCAAACCA
>JABXJU010000295.1 GCA_013375405.1 Candidatus Helarchaeota archaeon | reverse complement strand
GGTACCTCAGAAGCCTCCGTGACGGTGATGGTCTCCTTTGTGACGCCCTGGAAGAGGGAGGTCTGGTCCACGCCCGTGAGCATGTTCCTCTTCTCCAGGTGGAGAGGGATGTCGGAGGTGAATGCGACCATGGGGACCGACGCCTTGTAGGCCTCTGCTATTCCCGGGAGCATGTGGGCGGCGCCGACGCTAGGGCCCTCGCAGACCCCAGGTTTGAAGCTCAGCTTCGCGTAGGCGTCCGCCATGAAGACGGCGCTCCTCTCGTCCCTTGCGAGGACGTGCCTTATCTCGGGGTAGTCGTGCCACTCTCTGTACCAGCTGAGGGTGGTCTCCCCGGGGAGGCCGAAGACGTGCTTGACCTCGTAGCCCTTGAGCATCTCCATCAGTGCCTTTGAGGCGTTCAAATATTTCACCTAGAAATTTCACTTAATTGCAGGAGATAATAAGATCTTCGAGAAAAAAAGGATTGTGAATGAGAAGTAAAACAAAGAGACTTTTTAAATTTTACCTTAATGTTCATTTAATATGTCGAGCATAATAATTTTTATTGTTTTCTTTTAATGTAATTATAGAAATTAATTATCCTTTTATAATCTTCAAATTTAGGATCATAAAAAAACCAATCTGTTTTATTAAATATTTTTTGAAAATACAACATCTGTGTTATAGACCACGTTCCACTTAAATTTACAGTAATAAATCTTATTATATCTCCTGAAGTAATGTTTTTCTTTTCTAATTCGTTATATGTTTTATTTGTTATATCGAAATATATTCCGAATGCCGAAGAACTATATGGAAGATCAATTATAACTAAAATTTCTTCATTATCAAATTTTAAAACAATTCCATCTTGAATCCAATATTTGTTCATTTCAAATTTTTTGAAAATTTCTCCTAAATCAACAGGATATCTTAAGGGAATAGAAAACATATCAATAATTTGTTTTAGTCCTGGTATTTCATCGATAAGTTTAATTTCTTTAGAGCCAAATATATCAAATAATACTTTACCTAATTTAAATACTGATGGTACTATCACAATATTATTCCAAGATTTATATGGTGCATATGGCGTATAAAAAATTGGTATAACATTTAAATTCTTGTTAAAACCAAATTTCGATAAATTTTGTGTTATATATTTAATGTTATTTTCAAATTTTTGTAGTTCATTTTCTAATTTATGAAGGAATGGAATGTTCCAAAATTTACATTCAATTACTACCAAATTATTTGAGTTGTAGCCAATAATATCAGCTATTTCTTGTCCTTTCTCAGGGTGAGGTACTCTAATAAGTGATTTGCCCGAAAGAGGGTGTTTTGTTATTAAATTATAGGCATTAAGAAAGATAAAAATATATTCTTCCATTATTTTTCCTTTTTCATTTTTTATTGTTCCATACGTAACGTCTTTTACCCATTTTTTTGTTGCATAACATAATAACAATAAAGAATATAGTGGTATGCTTATAAGTAAATTTTCGTTATCTTGTATTATTATTGAATCAGCAAGAGTATATTTTCCATATTTTTTATAATATAAATTATTAAAGAACCAATTGATATCTGTATGATTAAAAATATTACTTAAATTATATTTAATTTTTTCCAAACTTATACTATCAGTTAATATCACTCCCTCATCAAAATATTCTTTTCCTAGAATTTTATTTGTATAAAGACCTTGATTAGAAATTTCAAAACCTATTTGAGCAAATTTATTTGCTTGTTTCGTATTTTTGATAAAAGGTAGTATTCTGTTATGATGTAATTTTTTTAAAACTCTTGAAATATCTTCAGATAAATATATATCATGCATTGGATACATTAAGGATTCTTGCATAAACATATATTCTATGTTTATTTCTTTATCATCTATATCATGTGGCCTAAATCGAAATTCATCTTCGTTAAAAATTTCTTCAGGGACATAATGTAGATGTTCTTTTTCAGAAAATACAAAAGACTTATTACCGTTTAAGTTAACGATAAAAGCCAATTTATTTTGTAGACATACAATTTCATTATTAATTTCAATAGCATTTCTTGATAAGTCTAATAGTTTTCGAAAATATATTCCAACATTTTTTACAGATTTTATTATTTTATGATACTTTAAATTTTTAAGAAGAAAAGTATATGCAAGCCATTCTTTTATTGAATAAGTGCGTCTTTTTACAGAATATATGGCTTCTCTAGCTGCCAGTTCTCTATTAACTATTGCCGAACCAAAGGCGGTATTATAGTTCACAAACCCATTAATTTTCAAAAAATCTTTTTCTATTTGTTTTATCTTAAATTTCCTTTTTAATATTTCTTTTTTTGAATCTAAAATATTTATATCTTCGCACTTGTAACATACAATTTTATGGGGTAAAAAAATTCTGATTGATCCACATTTTTTACAGGGCAATCATTAAACCTCTATTCGTATTTTTATATTATCTCAGATCCCCGTTATTTATTTTACTAAGAAAAAATTATAAAAGATAATGTCATTAATATAATATCAAACTCTGAAATATAATTCACGATAAACACAATATCTCTAAGAAATTTCAATGAATATGATAGAGAGTACAATATCGAAAACTGCATTTATCTATAAATTTTTAGATAATAGGAACTTTTTAATTTGAATTTAGTGTGAGTTATAAGCTCTTTATAATAACATTTGAGCAACATTAGCGATGTATTTTAAGAGTTTAAATTCCCCACCGATGGTTCTCACTAGAACTAGGTTCTATTAATGCCTTCGTCGGGCGTATTGCTCGGCATCCTCCGCTTCCGGAATGTGTAGTATGATAAGGTGATGAGGGCTAGCCAGAAGAGGAGGTCGAGGATCAGGTTCACGAAGTTGACCCTCCAGGTGTTCGCGGGTCCGGCGATGGTTGCGAGCGTATGTGTGCCCCAGGTCAGGGGGAGGCCGTATCTGACGTGGACGTTGTCCGGCCAGTCGTATCTTACGCCCCAGGTGAGGGCGATCAGCGCAACGACGGCCACGACAATAGGGATCGCCCTCAGAGCGCTTCTCTGTTCCATGGTTGACTTAATGAAACCGTGCTTTATCTAGGTGATCCGTGGGTTGAGCTTCACTTCATTGATCGGAAGTGCTCGTAGGTCATCTTGGAGACGTTGGTTATCGCCTCGTTCGTGCGCAGCTTCTTCAGGTCGCTCGGTGGGACGTTCTTAGTCATTATGGCTATGACATAGGGCCTCTCGGGTTGGTAGACGACCCCGACGTCGCAGCGGACCCCGGGCATGTCCCCGTCCTTGTCGGCGACCTCGACCTCGTAGGGGAGGGCGCGGCTGATGGGTGTCGCCTTGGGCTTCCTCAGCACCAAGAGGGTCTGATCGCAGACCCACTGGTCGATCCCCTCGTGTCCGAAGAGGCGCTCCATCAGCCTCGCGAACTCGGAGGGCGTCGAGAAGTTGTCCCTCCCCTCGGAGATGGCCTGGTGGTCCTGCATCTTCCTATGGAACCTCGTCTCCTCAAGCCCGAGCTCCCTCAGCATGGCGTTCACGTCGTCCATCCCGACGGCGTCTATGAGCATGTTGGTGGCGGTGTTGTCGCTGACGATGATCATGAGGGTGGCCAGATCTCGCATCGTCAGGGTCACGGTGCCGTCGCCCATCTCCTTGAGCACCCCGCTCCCCTTCACCTTGTCCCCGTCCCTGATTGTCACCTTTTTATCTAGGTCTATGCTGCCGGCCTTTGCCTTGTTGAAGAGCTCGATGAGTATAGGTATCTTTATCGAGCTTGCGACAGGGAACACCACGTCCCCGTTCAGGTGGAACTCGTCGCCTGAGGCGAGGTCCCTGACGGAGATGCCCATCAGTCCGTCGAAATCGTCGGCCGCCGCCTCTAGCCTCCTCAACAGCTCCTCCCTGAGAAGATCGCTCATGTCGAGTCTGAGATGGTTTGACTTCAGAGAATAAGAAAGTTGCCGGGACCCGGTTTAGCCTGAGAATAAAGAGGAGTCTCCAGCCCTTCTACGGATCTCAGGTCTCAACCTTTGAAGGTTGAAGTACGAAATAGGTTTTTTC
>JABXJU010000294.1 GCA_013375405.1 Candidatus Helarchaeota archaeon | reverse complement strand
ATAGTGAATCTGAATGTGAATAATCCAGGTCTGGGCAATACGCTTCAACTCACGTGGAATGCGAGCACCGCAACCGATTTGGACTATTATCTTATATACCGAAATTCAACCACTGATGCATGGGCTTTGATAGCAACAGATATTAAGACCAATTCTTATACCGACACTGGACTAAATGATAGTATAACTTACTTCTATAAGGTCGGCGCCATCGATGATGGTGGACCCACCCCGAACATCGGCGATAACTCAACCGCTGTTTCAGGCACTCCGACGGATACGACACCGCCTGCAAAAGTAACTAGCGTCACGATTACGGTCATTCCGGAAGGTAATGCCTTAAATATTACCTGGGCTGCTAGCACGGCGGGCGACTTTGTGGAGTATTGGCTGTATCGGAATAGTACCACCCAGACGTGGGCACCATTAGTGAACCGCACGGTAAATTACTATTTAGATACCGGATTGACCAATTTAGAAACCTACTGGTATAGGATATCTGCCGTGGATGAAGTACCTAATGACGGGGAGAATGCCACAATAAGTGGAATTCCTATGGATTTAGTAGAACCTCCAGCGGTAACAGGATTAGCGGTTGCAGTTATATCAACCGGGAATACACTCAATCTGACATGGAATCCGAGTACAGCACCTGATCTAGATCATTATAATGTCTATATGAGCAACGTCATTCCCTTTACTCCTGGACCGCAATACCTTGTCTATTCGGGTAATGATACTTTCTATTTAAACACCACACTCGAAGACGGGATGACCTATTATTTCAAGGTTTCAGCTGTTGATGATGATGGTCTTGAAGGACTCATTGTAACACAAATAAGCGAAACGCCAGCTGATACGGTGCCTCCCGCGCAAGTCACAGGCGTGACGATTCTTGTTGATCCTGTGGGAAATAAGCTGGATATCTCTTGGAATGCCCTTGGTGGGGATGTCATGGGATATAAGATTTATCGTTCCACAGTGCCTGGGTTTGAGGTGAATCCTGGTGATGAGGACGCAATCACCACAAACCTTTACTATAATGATACGGGATTGGATGATAATGTGACGTATTACTACCGCATCCTAGCTTTCGATGATGGATGGCCCACTATAAATGATGGACTCCCAGCTGATGAAGTGAATGGAACGCCTACGGATACGATTGCCCCACCGCAGGTAGTGAATCTGAATATAATTAGTACAGGTATTGGTAACACGCTTCAACTCACTTGGGATGCAAGCACGGCAACTGATTTTAATCATTATATCATATACCGAAATTCGACCTCTGAGTCGTGGGCTTTGATAGCGACAAATATTAAGACCACTTCTCATACTGACACCGGATTAAATGATAGTATGACTTACTTCTATAAAGTTGCCGCCGTAGATGACGGTGGGCCCACCCCGAATGTTGGCATTAACTCGACAATCCAAAATGGAACACCCACTGATAATACCGAACCACCTCAAATAACAGGCCTCACGATTACGGTCATTCCCGAAGGCAACATCCTGAATCTCACCTGGAATCCTAGCGTGGCGACTGATTTTGATGAATATTACCTCTATCGAAATAGTACCACCGAGACGTGGGCATTTGTAACTAATCTCAGTGTAAATCATTTTCAAGATATCGGATTAATCAATTTAAAAACCTACTGGTATAAGGTGTCTGCCGTGGATGAGGTGCCCAATGAAGGACTTAATTCCACTCCAAAACCTGGAGTTCCACAGGATAGCATCGTACCTCCTGCTGTCACAACACTAACTATAACCGTGATTCCTACCGGAGAAACCTTAAATATCACATGGAATCTGGTTGTAGCTGGGGATATGCAGGAATATAGAGTCCACCGCAGTAATACTTCTGGATTCACGCCAGGTCCCGCGAATTATATTGACAATGTTTCACATCCTACCACTTACTTTTTGGACACAAATTTAACTGATGGTCTGAAATATTACTATAAGGTCCTTTCCGTAGATGATGATGATAACTACCTACCCGCAGCAACTCAGGCAAGCGCAACCCCAGATGATACCGTGCCACCCCTCCAACCAGCAAGTTTCGATGTAACAAATATGGCAGGGAGCCTATACCTCAATTGGACTGCAGCACAAGAAGAGGATTTCGTCATGTATCAAATCTGGCGAAATGGAACCACTCTTGTGCAAACTATTGCTAATAATGCCACAAACAATTGGATTGATCCCCAAGATCAACTTTTCGATACACAATATTATTTCTATGAAATTCGAGTTTTTGATGAGGTAGGGTATGATACAGTATCATCACCAAAATTAACTTCAATCATTTCACCAAGCGGTGACATTTCCCCTCCGGATAACGTAAACGACCTTGTTGCTGGAGATTGGGGCTTTGGTGGGTATATTAGATTAGCATGGACTGCCCCTGTTAATCCTGATATCGTTTATTTTAAAATATATAGGTCCATTACAACTGGATTTACCCCAAATAGCTCGAATCAAATTGGGAATGTGTCAGCAGTGGCAGGAACAAACTACTACTACGATTTGAATGAATCACTCATTCACGGAACTACTTATTATTATCAGGTTCGCGCAGTTGATGAAAGCAATAATACCGCAACGGGTGGCAATGAAGCTTCAGAAGATCCGGATGATAACGTCCGTCCGGGTTCAGTTCTTACATTCGAAGCATTATCGCAGGCAGATGGCTCAATAAGACTGGAATGGACAGCCGTAACACCACCAGATTTCTCTGCCTACAAAATTTATCGCGTTGAGTTTAAAGACTTTCCTGGATTTACGCCCAGTCCTGCAAACTTAATAACAATTATTACTGAGAATACTACACTTACTTATCTTGATAACGAATCGGATCTTCACGTAGGGTCATGGTATACGTATAAGATATTCGTGGCGGATGAGGTCGGTTATGCACTAGGTAATTTCAAATATGATTATAATATATCGAAAGGGGATACTAACCCACCATCAGCACCCACAGGACTTGTAGTTGTAAATGAAGGGACCGGTGAGATCATGAACATAACTTGGAACGTTAGTCCAGAGAAAGATGTTGATCATTACGATCTGTACCGCAACCTTTCATTGGTCTTTAATTACATCGCGACGATTAACGGACGGACTTCTACTTTCTATAAAGATACGGGATTAACAGAATATGTAAATTATAGCTACTATTTGATAGCGGTGGACGATGCAGATAACGTAGGACCTCCATCAGCTATAGCATATGATGTGACAAACGATACTAAACCTCCAGGGGGCCCGGAAGAAGTATCCTCCAGCTGGTTTATGGAAACTTTCCTTCTTATTATTTCAACACCGCCCGATCCGGATACTTCCTACTATAATATATATCGGAGAAATGAAACACTTCCTTGGCAGCAAATTGATCAAGTGCCAAAAACTGGCCCCACAGACATCTGGCCAGAAGGCCTTCTTCCTTTGGGAAACTATTCCTATTATGTTACTGCCCTTGACGAAAAATTTCAGGAAGGCCCACCCTCAAATATTGTGAATTTAATTATTAATATGACGGCACCTACGCTGACCATTCTCACAACTAATGATAATGGCGATATAATCATAAATTGGTCTAGGACCAACCCCATCGCGCGAATTGCTGGATACTACATTTATCGCATGAATACATCTGAGGCTATTTCGGTTCTCATCGATTATGTGCCATATCTTTTACCAGTAGATAACCTTACATATGTTGAATATGGAGTGCCGGATGGGAATTGGACTTATTACATTATCTCCGAAGATACATGGAATGGAACAAGTTTCCCCTCAAATTCGGAGTGGGTATTCGTCAATGATACTGTGGTGCCAGGACTCCCCACTAATTTGAACGCATCTTATATTGGACCGCCAGGATCTCCAGATTTCACCATCTCATGGAACCGTCCGACCAACGTAAGTTTCGGAGCTGACGTACTATCTTATGAAATTTATTGCTTAACAACGCCCTTTACAAATATTACGGGATTAACCCCATATGATTATATATTTGGGCAAGCGGATCCATTTAATGGTACGACT
>JABXJU010000293.1 GCA_013375405.1 Candidatus Helarchaeota archaeon | reverse complement strand
GGAAATATTCACTTTTATTATGAGGAAAGGATTAAAAAATCTGTTATAAAAATATAAGTTGTCGAACTTAAGATATAACGTATTATATATTAAGCTTAGAACAGATTTTTTTTCAAAGTTAATTAATGATCTTTGGAAGTTGATGGAAAATTGCCGAATGTATTTATTGTGGAGACCGAGCAAGGGATAGAAGCAGCAGTGAGAGAGATGTTTTCGCTGCTCGAGAGTCCGGGAAACCCCTTACTCAAAAAGTCAAAAGAAATCTACATAAAAGTGAATGGCATTGATTTTAAAAAGCATTGTTTTACATCGCCAGCCGTTTTAGAGGCAATTTGCAAATACCTGAGGGAAAAGGGCGCCACAGTTTACGTGATGGAAAATTCAACACAATCGAATTTAACGAGAATAGTTTTTTCGATTAATGGATATCTAGAAGTATGCGAAAGAACAAAAGCTATTCCGATCTATCTAGATGAGGAAGACACGGAAGTATTTGAATTTAAAGGGAAAGAGTCAGTAGAAGAGGATCCGAAAGGGTATAGATTAAAAACATTCGGATTGCCTGAAACGATTGTTAAAATCATCAAAAATAGAGATTCAGTGACATATCTCAATTTACCGAAATTAAAGACGCATTCAATGGCTGTCGTCACCTTAGGAATTAAAAACCAGTGGGGCTTCCCGCAGCATTCTGATAGAGTGAAAGATCATAGCTATAACCTGCATTCCAAGCTCGTTGATGTGTACGGATACATACAGCCAGATCTAACTATAATTGATGGAATTGAAGGTACCATACATGGTCATTATCCCCCAACGGCATGGGAAGACAGGTTAGTAAAGAAGTTTAATATTTTGATTGGAGGTAGAGATACAGTAGCTGTTGATGTGGTCGGGGCGAGGATTTTCGGATTAACTATGAACGAAGTCCCCCACCTTCAAATAGCCCATAATCGAGGTCTTGGGGAGGGTGATTTGAATAAAATTAAAGTCATTGGGAAGAATTTGAATTCATATACTGAAAGATATGGATGGGATTTGCTCCAAGAATTTCCTCCCGATGTGAAGATAATTAAGGGCTCTGAATTACTTTGTCGCGAAGGGTGCCAAAACAACCCGTTAACCTTCCTTCAGGTTCTTGCCAATGATTTTAAAGAGAAATTTAAAGGAGGATTTTTCATGCTAATGGGCAAAGGATTTGAGGATACCTTAATAGAGCAATTAAAGGCAGAAGGTTACAAAAAGGGGCTGGTCGCAGGCTATTGTGCGATTGAGGAAGTGGGTGAAAAACTCAGGAAAGAATTCGGGAAGCGAAATATTCATTTCTCACATGATTGTAATAATTTACCTCAAACCGCTAATGCGCTCTGTAAATTGAGCCGCGTTTCAATCTTGAATTTACTTCCGATTTCCTTGGAACAAGCGGTAGAACTGATTAAAGAGGCAGAAGCTCAAGGAACAACCTCCATAATTCCTGAGTTGGGCTAACGGAAAAAACACACTTCATTTAAAAATTTCAGATAAAACCCGTTATCTTTTATACTAAAACTTATTTTGAAATCCCCGGGCGAGAATAATGAATCCTACAATGAGAGAAATGGGGGCAATAATTGTAGTTATAGAAATGTGCCATGCGGCTCCAAAGATTTCTCGAACGGTGGTGGAGTTTAATATAATCCCTGCAAAGAAAATGATGAATCCACAAACAATGGCATAAGCATTTTTACGAACTTCGCCGACTCCCGTAATTCCAACATAGAGATAAGCGAAGACAACGATCAAAGGCGTCAACAATAAGGGAAAGTGAATTGGGTGAATATCCTTATATGGTAAAGCAATTATAAAAATATTAAAAATAAGAGTAGCAGCCGCAATCACATATTTGGTACGCCCATTTAGTAGTTCTTTTTCGACTCCAATCATAAGAATGCCAACTCCCAGAAATGCAAAGAACATATGAATTTGCCAGAATTTCTGAATTATTTCTTCTACTCGTGTTGTAAGAGTCAAATTATCAGTAAAAGATTTGATGGTTTCAGGTAAAATAAACATGAAATACGTGCGAATTGCATAGGCGATCCCAAGAAAGAAAAAGAATAGCATTATCGCGTATAAATATATATTTCGTCCCTCTTCGACCGAGCTTTCCCTTGCGTGGCGATAGAGTATGACTGAAAAATAAAACAAGAGAATGGTGAATGCCATAAATAAAATGAAGCCGGCAACCCAATTCACATTAGTGAAAAAAAACCCCATAAAACATCACTCAAAATTCTAAATGCTCAATAAAAAAGTTAATCCAATTATTTTATTTATGGGTTTTGTGATAAATCAGATATCCGAATTATGACGCTTGGGAACCATTATGCCAAAAGATAAAAATTATAAGAAAATGGTGAAGGGCGCATTTGAAGACAAGGCAAATAATATCGTTTTCATAATGAAATTTCTTGATTCGAAGGGTGGGTTAAACTTAGTCAAGGAATATTTTGCTGAGGCAGTTCCGAATTATATTTTAGAATTTATAGGATTTGGAGGGGCTAAGAAATGGATTATGCGGCAATGGCTAAAAGCAAGTCCTCATGGATACTTGCAAAAAATTGGTGAGGAGGTCAAAAGCGATGCAGACTTTCTCAAACAAAATTTCGAACTCATTGAGGATGCGAAGACCCGAATTGTCTCAAAGATTGATTGTAAATATATGCGAAAACTGGTAAAAACAGGGAAAAAATTCGGGTGTGAGTTTGATGTACGGGAATACTATTGCCAAAATGCCTGTATCCCTCTACTCTCGAAAGTCCTCTCAGATATTTATTTGCGTTTAAATGTCGAATTAACCCAGGATGGTTGCATCCAAATAATTGAGGTTGATAAATCCTCATTTCAAAAAGATGAAGAAGAAGCACAAGAAAAAGAAAAGAAGAGTGATTAAGTGTTTGGGAACCTAAGTGATGAAAAAACCAATGAACTAATTCAATTTTTCGCTAAAAGTGTGCGTAAAAACTTAATAAGCCGGTCTGCTCTTGAGACCCCGCTCTTTCCTGTCTCTCATTATATCCATACCGCAACTTATGTAATTTATGACCAGGCCTATCTCTATAATATTATGAAAGAAGTGGCAAAAGTTCTCCCTCCAGAAGAATTCGCAAGGCGAAATAAAACAGTATCTACGATAATGCATCACTTAGGATTCTACTCAATCGCCATGCTCTATCTTCACGGACGTGCGCAGGTCATTTACGACAATCTGCAACGGAGGAAGCGGGGTGAATCTATTGAAGTTGAACCTGAGGAGAAAAAGAAAGAGACTAAATTCATCCTAGATTATTGGAGGCGGTTAAGTCCTAATTATAAAAATGATGGAAAATTATCCGTGGAAGATGGAACTCTTCGTTTTCTTTCCCCAGATTTCGTGAATACATTACAGCAGGAAATGGTTTCTGTCCATGATAATCTGGAATTGGTTCGACAAATCAAAAGAACTTCTGCTTTATTAACAAGTCGAACCTTTCTAGCTCATGCCGAATGTCGTGCCGGAGTTTTTGAGCACGGACCTTACGAAACTGAGTCACCAGATGAGGTTCTTTTATTTAAGGATTTTATAGGGCTTTATACTGGTGATCTTCCGTATGGGTTGAATGATACAACTGCTGTGACGGAAAAAATGATGCCCTTGATATCCCATCTCCTCACAAAAGCAACAGCTCCTGTTGATAACATTGTGTTCGGTATGACATTAAAAAATATGCAGAAATTAACGTTCAATGATTTTGGCACCCTATTTGCCGAACCCTCCGATTATACCAAAAACATCACCTCAGTAGGGCTCTGGACAAGAGAATCAATGCATCCTAAAAATATGAGATACCCAGACCATCTTGGTGAGATTAAAAAGCTACCGTTTGATATTCTTAAACCACTCCAAATATATTCTCAGGAATCGATAAACGAAATGTATATTGATATTGCAACTTGGGACTTTTTAAAAAGACTTCTAACCGGTGTTACTTTGTATGCTAACGCTATCGCCGCTATCTCTACTCTCTATGCCGGTATAGAGGATAAAT
>JABXJU010000292.1 GCA_013375405.1 Candidatus Helarchaeota archaeon | reverse complement strand
TATGAACTGGAAACGTAAAGTAGAAAATTTATTCCAATTGGCGGTTGAAAATCTTAACCGTAAATTTTCGAATGAACCTAATCTACAAAAAACGATAGAACCTCTTAAATCACACTTAAATCGATATTTTAAAGCAAAAACTTGGGATTTACTTATGGGAACCATAAAAATTAAAATACATCAAGATTTACATCTTGCTCAAATGCTAACAATCCAATCTAATGATAAAGTTTCATTTAAAGTTATTGACTTTGAGGGCGATCCTCTTTTATCAATCAATGAAAAATTCCAAAAAGACCCAATTTTCCGGGATTTAGCGGGTATTTACTCCGCATTTCATTATATAAAATTTAATGCTTTACAACAATATTTCGGAAACCAACCAAACATTGGAATCGAAAAATATAGAGAAATCTATTTGAAATTCGCACCTTCATCCACTCCTTCAATAAAAAATACAAATGCTCACGAACAACAATTGATTTCCTTCACAAAACAATGGGAGGCGTTCTGCCGTAATACATTTTTAGAAAGTTATATCCTGAATTTGAAAGACCACCAACTGACATTCAATTTAGATTTAACCAGTAAATATTATTTTCAAGGTCTTCTAACTCTCTTTAGAGTAGAACGACTCATTAAGGAAGTATATTACGAATCTCTGTTTCGTAAAGCAAATGTAATTATTCCCATAATAGGTCTTTTTGAACTTGATTAGGGATTTAAAGTTAAATATTATTTTTAAAAAAGTAAATATTGATTTTTAAATCATGTTTTTTACATAAATGTAAAGTTACCAAGTTGTTTTTAATGGCTGCACCCGAACCAAAAACCAATGAAGCGGTTGGAACTGAGGTAAAAAAATCGAAATATTATTATCTATCAAGCCTAATTATCATTATTGCGTTTGTTATAGTTAATATTATTGGCTTATTTCTCAAAATAATGGATCTTCTTGGTTTAATTATTCTTTTTTCGCTGTTTTTTGGCGTCACAGTTATAATTATTGGATATTCAGATCGGTTAGAACGAGTCTATATCGAGAAATGGGGACAAACCTTCCGCAAATATTCACATCTGGTAGGGGGATTTATATTAATCTTTTTTGGTATCCTTTCTGTGATTCAGTTATCTTGGATTTGTCTCTCTCTTTTCATTTCTTTTCTTATTCATGAATACTTCTACGTGAAAAAAAACATTTCTGGAATCTATACGAAAACTTTGATATTTGTTGGGCGATTAGACCGAAGATATAACCCTGAATCTCCGGGCGAGCCAAGACCCTTCTATTCATCCTTATGGCTTTTAGCTGCAATTTCTTTAATTGGCCTTTTTGGGCAGAATGTTGCGATTGCGGCCATAATTACTTTCGCTCTGGGTGATACTCTCAGTACTTTGGTTGGTGAACGTATAGGAAAACATAAACTACCCTATAATAAAACCAAATCTGTGGAAGGCACCCTCGTTTTCTTTGGGATTACCTTTCTTGGGGTGTTTTTTGCTTTTATTTGGAGTGGACACCTATATTGGTTACCCGCCCTTATTTCAGCTTCTGTAGGTTGTATTTCTGAAAGTCTTATTCCTACAAACTATTGGTTAGATGATAATTTTGTTGTCCCGGTAAGTGTTGGGGTTGTTCTCTATTTAACTAGAGTCTTTTAAAAAAAGGGAAAAATTATTTGATTCGTAATCCTGCCTTGAAGCCCTCCTCTAGCGCCTCAATAGCTTTTCGAGGGCGTTTTGCGTCTCCTATTATTCTAAGCTCTTTAATCTTACCTTTCAATTCTTCATGGAGATTATTATTGGCCTTGACACCAGCGGCGATGACGACAGTATCGCAGGGAATGGATTTCGTTTCATCACCAATTTTATAAATTACTTCATTTTTAGTTATCTTTTCGACAGTAGCGTTTGGAATCATTTTAACCCCACGCCAAGCCAGATCCTTAAGGATTGTCCAACGAGTGGTAGATCCAATATTAGTCCCCATTTTTGGTAGCATATCTAAAACGGTAATCTCCTTGCCAAACCGCCATTTTTCGAAAGCTTCTTCGAACGAAAGAATCCCATGTTGTACCAAATACATACCATTTTCTGCAGGTAGGGTATTTAATCGAGCAATATACAAAGCAGTCTCCGTCCCAGTAGCACCACCGCCTATAATTACAACTCTTTCGCCCACATTGATGGCATCAAGGAGAACATCTCTAGCCATAACGACATTTTTTCCATCAATTCCTGGAATCGTTGGAATAATTGGTACAGTCCCTGTAGCCACAATAACTGCATCAGGTTTTTCTTTAACAATCATATCAACGGTAGCTTCTGTATTAATCCTTATATCAATCTCAAGCTTAATCATTTGATTAATAAGATAATCTAAAGCTCGCATAAGTTCTGTTCGACCTGGTGGTCTCCCTGCAATATATAAATCTCCACCTAAGTAACTATTTTTTTCATAGAGTATGACATTATGACCTCGTAATTTGAGTATACGAGCTGCTTCCATTCCACCAACTCCTCCTCCCACTATAATGACTTTTTTTGGCGTTTCAGTTGGAGTAATATTATATTTGAGTTCTTTACCAGCTCGGATATTTTGGAAGCAAGCCACCGGTTGGGCCTGAAAAACGCTATCAAAACAATTATTACAGGCAACGCACCATCGAATCTCATCAAATTCTCCTGCCTGCAATTTATTAGGTAATTCTGGATCACAAATAAGTGGGCGCGCAAGTCCAACCATATCGACTAGACCGGCAATGAGAATTTTTTCCATCGTTTCTGCATCATGGATGCGATGAGCGAGTGCCACTGGGATATTTACAGCTTTTTTAATATGCCCTGCTAAGACCGCGGTAAATGCATGAGGAACCCCCATAGTAAGTTGAGGTACGCGGCTCTCGTGGAACCCACCAGCACAATGGAGCATATTAGCCCCTGCTTTTTCAAGATATGGCGCAACAATGGCATAATCTTTAAATGTGGTAGATTCGGGGAGGAGATCATCCGTGGGCATTCGATAAATAATCGGATAATCAGACCCTACGACCTCGCGCATTCGCTCAAGAAGCTCCACATTGAACGTCATCCTATCAGTAACTTCTTTTCCTCCATACTTATCCGTTCGTCTATTTGTAAATTGTGATATAAATTGAGCAGGAAGATAACCAGTATTTCCACATATTTCAACGGCATCTACTCCCGCATTTTTTAAAAGTAGCGCCGCTTGCGCATAATCTTCAATGATTTCCTGGATTTGTGTAATTGTTAGTTCTTTTGGCATTTTTGCACCAGTAGATTTAATCCCAGATCGCACTGGTGATGGCGCATAGGTATCGCCGAAAAGGGCATATCTCCCCGGATGGAGAAGCTGAATTGCACTTTTCGCTCCCGCCTTTCTAATGGTATCAGCAAATGACTTCATTTTAGGAATATTATGCTTTTGAATATCTTCATCCATTAGATTTAACATATTCGGCGAATAACCTGAGGTTTTAGTAAAATGTGCTCCACCGACAATGATAAGCCCACAGCCACCTTTCGCTCTTTCTTCATAAAACGCAGTTAATTTATCCGTTATTTCACCTCTCGACCCCGTATAATTCAGGTGCATTGCTGGCATTAATATGCGATTCTTAACTTCCATCTTATTAACCTTGATTGGTGTGAATACCTTTCGGACTGAGATTGGTCTTTGATACATGACTAATCACCTCTTACAAACTAACAAAATCGAATTCCCAAAAAAAGGTTTTTATTAAATACTATTTGATAAGATTCCATGACAGGAGTCTTGGAGATGATAATTTTCAAAAAAGTGACAGTTTTGTCTCGAACAGAATTTTCCATTAAAGATGTCCATAAATGTAGAGGCGATATCTGCAATAATTTCAGAATCTTGTGTAATAAAACCTAGTTCGAAATTCCTTCTTCGAGTAGATTTTAATCCGACCCCTGCTCCTGAGATATTCGCAGTTCCTAAATATGCATATTTTAGATCAACAATTATTGTTTTAAAATGCATTCTTCTACAAAATCGAATTAAAATCTTTCCTCTTACCCATTC
>JABXJU010000055.1 GCA_013375405.1 Candidatus Helarchaeota archaeon | reverse complement strand
TGCTCTCATTGAAGATCACCTCGGTCATCGACCACCCCCTTGTTATCTCCATCATCTCAATCATCTCCGGAGAATTCAGCACTTTTTCGATATTTAAGTTAGCAGTAGCATGAGGAGATATGCCACGTCCCATTACCGTAAGGGACCCCACTATTATCAAAAAGAGTGTTAAAAATGCTCTTGTTTTATCCCCTTTCATATTGAATTAACCTGACGCGTTTTTCATGCTGTTTGTGTATGATCCTTTTGAAATTGAATAAGAATGGTTAAGTTCTCTGATTATAGATTATTTTTCTTCTTAATAATCTTAATGTGTGATGCTATTCAATCACATATCCATCCCCTATTTATAATTGAAATCTGTCTTCGTATAGGTCCCTCATACCAACTGGTTATTCGGTGAATTCCTTGACAAATAATGATGCTAGACTAATTTGTGCAAATTCGGAATCAACGGAATTGGTACCGATGATATCTGTAGCTCCTGCTTCTAAGATACGCTCTTTTGCATTTTGAATTAGTAATGGATGCGAACAAACCGCATAAATTTTGTTTGCTCCTTGACGTTTAGCCATTTGAATGGCCTTTGCCATGGTTCCGCCCGTAGATATTATATCATCAAGTATAATTAAATCACGATTTGCTACATCCATATTTTTTAAGGTAACAGTAATTTCCCCTGTATGGCGATCTCTAGTTTTAGTGATATAAGTACACCCGCAGTTCAGAGCTTTGGCTGCTATTTGGGCTTTTTCCAGCGCCCCTTCATCAGGAGCAACTATAAGGGGGTTGGAGAGTGATATTTGATTAAAATAATTACAAAAGAGATCCAACGCAAGCAAATTATGGACAGGGATAGTAAAAAATTTTAACACTAATTTTGAATGAATATCTAGTACATAAACTTCATCCACTCCAAGATTTTCAATAGTCTTACAGACAATTCGCGAGGTGAGGGGCTCTCCATCAAGGAATTTTTTATCTTGTCTTGAATATGCAAGATACGGTATGAAGGTTGTAATTTTTTTTGCTTCTGAATTTCGAGCCGCATCGATTAATTGATATAATTGCATTAAATGGTAATCTTGAGGTGGATACGTCGATTGCACAATGATTACATGCTCGCCTTTCACTTTTTTATCAATTCTAACATATATTTCCCCATCAGGAAAATCTTTAAACTTGATGGGCGCGATATCCGCTTTGGGTAATAAATTCCCAATTTCTATGCCCAATTTTTGAGAAGCAGGTCCGGGAACAACAATCATTTACAGTCACCTTCTAAAAAACCTATTATAATTGGAATAAAAATTTTAATTAATATATTTGTTCTTTTATAATTAACACTGATTTTCTTATGTATGTTGGTGAGGGATTTTCGTGAAGAAAGAGGCTTTAATGTGGGATGAACGAGATAATCAAGTAGTTCGTTGCAAATTATGCCCTAATTATTGTGTTCTTAAGCCAGGGGAATTTGGAAAATGTGGCGCGCGTAAAAATGAGGATGGCACATTGTACTCCTTAGTGTATGGGGGATTATCCGCAATGACCCCGGATCCAATTGAAAAGAAACCTCTATTCCATTTTTGGCCAGGTTCTGGGGCATATTCTATTTCAAGTGTCGGATGCACACTTCATTGTAAACATTGCCAGAATTACCACATAAGCCAGACGAATGGCGAAAGCGTACGTCATTTACACGAAGCCACACCAAAAGATGTCGTAAAAGCGGCGAAGAAAAACAGCTGTAAATCGATTGCATATACTTATAATGAGCCTCTGACTTTCTATGAATTTATTTTAGATTGTGCTAAATTGGCTCATTCAGAAGGGGTACTAAATGTCTTAGTAACAAATGGATATATTACAATAGAAGCGTTAAAACCACTAGCTCCCTTTATTGATGCAGCTAATGTAGACATCAAGGCAATTACTGATAAATTCTATAAAGAAATTTGTGGCGTCCCACGTGTCAAACCTGTATTAGAGGCGACTAAATATATGAAGGAACATGGTGTATTTATCGAATGCACAAATTTAATTATTCCTGGTTTCAATGACACACCGGAGGAGATAAAAGAATTGTCTGAATGGGTTCTCAAAGAATTAGGACCCGACTCACCCTTGCATTTTAGCCGTTTTCATCCTATGTATGAATTAAGTCATGTTCCAGCCACCCCGGTAAGCACTATCACCAAAGCTCGTGAAATTGCTCTCGAGGTTGGGCTTCATTATGTATATTGTGGTAATATCCCCGGGAACGAGGGTGAAAATACATATTGTCCGAATTGCAGAAATAAGGTAATTGGTCGGATAGGTTTTTCAATAAATAGATGGGATATAAATAAAAAAAATCAATGTAATAATTGTGACACAGCAATTGACGTTGTTGGAGAATACACGAAATCTAAATCGTGGCGTTCTTTTTCCTAAAAATCATTTGTATAATATTTCATGGCCTTATTAAATATAGTCTCCACACCTACTTCTTTAATCGCTATGGTTTCTATGAGAGTTAATTCATCATTCGGAAATAATTCCCCAATTTCTTTCTTCACTTGCAATATTTGTTCTGATTGGATTATATCCATTTTGTTTAGATTGATAATGAAAGGTATATCTTGAAAAGCTGCATGAATTTCTTTTAACAAGTTAGTTTGATTGGAGATGGGATACCCACAACTTTCAGAGGGGTCAATCATAAAAACAATTACATTGGCCAAATGTTTCAACGCCACAATTGCTTGTAGTTCAATGTTATTGCGCTTGGATAAAGGCCGATCAAGCAATCCAGGAGTATCTAAAATTTGAATTTTCTGTGGAATGGGATCATCTTTATTTAATATTCGATGTCCAACAATAAGCTTGCGAGTCGTAAACGGATAATAGGAAATTTCTGGTTTCGCAGAAGAAATCGCTCGAACGAGAGAACTTTTTCCTACATTTGGATATCCTGCGACAACTATTGTAAAAATTTCAGTTGAAATTGATGGTAACTTACGAAATATATCTCTTTGCTCTCTTAAATAATCTAACCTACTTTCTAGACGATTAATTACTGAAGATACACGCCCATAAAAAGATTTCCGTTCTTCTCCAGCAACAGAAGGGTCCTCTGTTTTCTTAATTTTATAGAAATGCTCTCGATGAATGTTTTTTATAATCTTAATTGTACCACTTAATGACGCTATTACTTGTTTAAATTTATCAATATCTACCAATGTCTTAGCTAAATCATAATAAAATGGATGAAGATTATCAAAGGTTGGAAAAGTTTTAACCATTTTTGTAATTTTATCTATTAAATTATCAGTGACCGTAGTAATACGTGCTTTTTCTCGCTTTTTTGCTTTAATAATATCTGGTGTACGAGGTCTAAATTTTATTTTGAGTTTTGAACCTCGCTTAAAAGCAATATCCAGTAGTTCTTGTGGTTTATAGATGGTAATCATTTTTGAAAATGGATTTCTCATTAACTAATCCCTATTCTATTTGTTTTTCCCATATTATTTGGTTTGTTTTCTTATTATAAATTCGCCTAATTCGATGAAAAGGTATTACAATTTCTTCTTGGTCTTCAGTCATAAATAACAGATATGATATTTTAATCTCTTTTATTAGATCTGCAGGATATGTTTTCAAGTTACTGGGTTCTATTCCTCGGTGAAGAAATGTAATTTCATAATCCGAGATGTTTTCTTTTGAATCCCATTTCATTCGATTCAAGAGTTTTCGAATAAGACTCTCAGGCATAGAAAAGTCCTACTTCTTTTTAGATGCCATCTCAATAAAAGTTCCTTTTCCTTCTTCTGGGCCAATTCCAATCAGAATATCGCCAGGTATTATTTTGCATTCTCTCCGAGGGTTATATATCCAATCAAGATTTCGTTTTATTGCCAAGACACGCATTCCAGTTTCAATTGGTAAGTTCAAATCCTTGAATTTTTTATTCGCCATATAGGAATTATCCTCAATTTGAACGCGTGCAATTGTTTCATCAGCCTCAGCGATTGCCATTTCAAACACTGGGTGGATGGGTAACCCATGTAAGACAATTTCTGCAATATCAGCAGCGGCATCTGAAATGTTCTCACCACTTATTCCAAGCTGGAGCATGCCGGTTAAATCCTTAGGTTCATTCATAATTTTGGCTAATTCTAAAATCGCCTCATTGAATTTGCCATAAAGTTGGTCAACTTCCATTTCCATCTCTATGACATCTTCTGCCAACTCGTAATTATTAAATAATAAAGCTGAAAATGATAATCCTACCATTGACTCTGATTTATTTATTAATTCTGACAGAATTTTTTCAGTATTTTTAAGTAATTTATATTCCTTTTCATCTAATTTGTGTAAATCATTCTGAACTTGGTCCTCTTCTTCATGTTTCGGGCGCTCTACTTTCCCATCACCGCATAAAATATTCAACATTTGATTTCCCGCTAAGGGTCCACGTGCAATGAGGATATCATTTGCTTTAATTTTAGTGTCTGCTCCTGGATCATATATCCATCGGTTTTCCTTTCCCCTTCTAATTGCAATGATATCAGCCCCTGTCTTGGTTCGTATTCTTGATTCCCCAATAGTATTATTAACAAACATACTTTTTTTCGAAACTTCAACTTTTATTAACGGTTCTTTCGTGACTTGAATGATTTTTTGCAAAGATGGGTGTAATCCCATGTCGCGAATTATAATGGCTGCAATATCAGCTGCCGCATCCGAAATTTTATCGGTCATATAGGCAATCCGAATTACATGTTCAAGACTTCGTGCATCTGCTGCATCCCGTACTGCTAACATTGTATTCATTTCAGCAAGATATGTTAAGTTATGGTTGATTTCTTCTAGCTTCATGACTTCTTCTGCGATTTCCTTGTTTTGAAAGATTACAGCAGAATAAGAAAGGTCTATTTGTAACTCGACAATATTCTTCATTTCAGTTAGAAGTTCTCTTATTGGGACTGGTTTATATTTTATCTGTTTTTTCTTTATTGCCCTTTTCGTATCTTCTTTTTTCTTCATTCTAAAAAGAAACTCTCCAATTTTTTCGTCGCAAAAATTCAGAACGCCTCATTTTTACGAAAAATCTTCATTTGTATTGGTAAATTTTCTCTCCATTCTCGGTGAGTTTTCTCTCTATTCTTTAATTTTACCTACTAGATTTATGAATTGCTTTTTTTTAAAATGCTCGAATAAAATTAATATGGTATAAAATTTAAAATTTTTTGAGTACCCTCTCCTAAATTATCCATAACTAGAACTCCATAAAAGATGCGGAGGTTTCCCAGTTTGGCCAAAGGAGCAGGGTTCAGGTCCCTGTAGCGTAGAAAAGTTATCTTAAGATAAAAGTGCGTAAGCTTTCGTGGGTTCAAAACAAAATGAAACGATTCATTTTGGGAAACTCCCACCCTCCGCATTTCCATTCTTTTAGATATCTTAATTTAAGGGCTCAAAGAGAAGAGGTTAGTTTTATGGGTATTGATAAAAATAGGTTTTTAGAAAAGATCAAAGATTTCCTATCTGAGGATGATAGTAATAAAATGACCAAACTTGATGGCTCTCTTATATTTAATCCAGAAGTCTCAGTGGGTTTTGTGTCGGGCAATGATCCACTCTTCGAGGACTACAAAAAAATCATTGGATCGTTCCACCTCAGTCCGAGAGATGTTTATAATTGGTTTTGTGAAAAGAACAGCATTTCCCCGTCACCTCTTGAGGAAATTTCAGTTGTTACGTTCATTCTACCCATAACCCCAGAAACCAAAAAGCAAAATCTAGAATACTCAAAGGAACCGCCTGGAGAACGATGGGCCCATACTCGGTTATTTGGAGAGAAAGCAAATGAGAGACTGCAAGCATATTTAGTCGATGAACTAAAAAAAGAAGGAATTAATGCCATTGCTCCGATTTTGGAAAAAGAACTATTTAAGATGCTTCCTAAACACGAGAATGGGGTATGGGCCTCTACTTGGAGTCATAGGCATATGGCATTCGCAGCAGGCCTTGGTTCTTTTGGTCTATCAGATGGCTTCATTAACGAAAAAGGTATAGCAATGCGATGTGGAAGCATTATTGTCGATTATAAATTACCGACTGATGCGGATAAACGCCCCTCAGACCCCTATGCCTACTGTATTGACTGCGGTAAATGTATTGATCGCTGTCCAGTGGGGGCAATCACTCTGAAAACACGCCATGATAAAGCCAAATGCTCCCTACATTGTTTAAAGACAACAAGATATATAAAAAAGAATTATCAAATCAATATTTACGCTTGTGGTTTATGTCAAGTTGGAGTTCCATGTGAAAATGGAATACCAATAAAAGATAGTGAAAAGTCCTGATTGTTCTTAAAAATGATTGAGATTGGCGCCGGGAGAGGGATTTGAACCCCCGCGATCAAAAGATCAACAGGTCTCTTGATTTTTCTGAACTTAAACTCGAGCCTTTAGCGAAATCGATCGTTTGTCGCCGTCCCGAGCTTGGCTATCCCGGCATCTCTTTATTCGTTTTATAGTGATAATAAACGTTCTCTATCATACCTACTAAATGGAGATATGTTAAAATCTTTTTGGCTTCTAGGATTGTGATTCCAAATTTTATGACTAAATATGGGAGATTCGGCGTAACTTGATTTTTTGAACAACTTTCAATAATTTTTCTTCCAAGTGGGCCATATTTTTGTTTTTCTTCTGCTGAAATGTCTTCAATTTTCACATTTATAGGTTTCTCAATAAATTTTATTAATTGAGTTGCTTGATGGTAGGGAAATTTCATAGTCTTTATATCAGAATCCTCAATAGCTCGCTCATTTTCGACTTCAAATTGCAGGATATCTTCTATATAAACACTAAATTGATTCCGAACCTTAAATTTTTCATTAATATCAGTTATTCGCTTTAATACTTTTTGTTCTTCTGAAATCCAATGCTCTTTATAACTTTCATATAAAAATTTTTGTTCCTTCTCTTCTGGTAGAGGGAATTCTTCAATAAAATCGTTAACTTCAATTTCTAATTCTTGGACCTTTTGTTGAATCTCACCACTTATACTAGAAAATTGGAATTTTGCATCTTCTATTTCCCCTTTATTTAGAAGAATAAGTGCTTCTCTGTATCCTTCTTCTAGACTTAGAAGGAATTCATTTAAATCCGCAAGATTTAAGCGAATAAAATTTTTCATTTGTTCTATTTCACTCCCAGAATCAGTTGTACTAATCTGATAATCACCGGCTGATACTAAACCCAATCGTATCAATTTTTGTTTTTCTTCAACAACGTGTCTTTTATCAATCCAATGAAGTATCTGCAGTTCTAAAACGATTGCCATAGGAAGTATGATTAAAAGACTATACCACTCAAGAAAACGCCATATTAGATATGTTAATAGAGAGAAAATTACGCATATAACAGCTGATAATATCAGATATTCACGCTCTTTTTTCTTCACCACATATCCTTCTTTAAACTTCTTTCTACTATCGCATTATTAGATCTGCAATATCAACGCTTACTTCACTAATACGATCCAAATTATCGAGAATAGCTTCTATATGGACTGATCCAGTTCCATACTTCCCTGATTTAAGTTGCTCTCGTGTTAAATCTATTTTCTCAAGAATATTTGGACGACAATTATCTATAACCTCTATCGCTAATTTCATAGAATGTAATTTTAGGGCATCCATTGCCTTTGCACTCATATCAAATGCAAATTTACTTATTTCAGATATATAATCTGCAGTTTGCTGTTCTAATTTGAGATCCTTCAATTTTAAAAATCTTTCTGCAATATCTGTTGCTAAATCCGCTAAAAATTCGATACTTTTCGCAATAACTCTATAATCTAAGCATTCAATTGCCGAAACTCCAATTTTTCTAGCAATTTTTGGATCTTGAATCGCGGCACGTAATTGGCGAACTATTAAAAAGTAGAGTCGATCGACATCATCATCTCGTTCAATAACATTCTTTGCAAGTTTTTCGTCACCTTCGATTAATGCAGTAATTGAATCTTGATGCATTTGAGATGCAATTCGGTATGTCCTCTCCAATGACTTATTAAGTGGCAAAGTATTTGATACTAAACATTGTAAAGATATAGTTTTCGCCGTTTCTTCAACTATTTCGATCCCTATTAATTTTCTTATCCTCTGTTTAACGGAAACTCGCTCATTTGGTGATATATTTTTATCTGAAATAATCGAAATTTTATCATATCCAAATAAATACGCTGCCGTTATTTCTCTCCCCAAATCAAATCCAGATTTCGATGATTTCATTTTAGGTATTTCGATTGTCACTGACTTTAATTCTTCTCTTTCCGAATATTGTGGATCAATAATGAGCTTTCCTTCACTTGTTTCAAAAATAACTACTGGATCGCCTTGCGAGAGCTTATTCTTCTTTATCCATTCTTTAGGAAGACTGACGAGGTATGTGCTACCTCCAGTTATTTGAAGCTTGCGAATATCCATTTTATCAACAATCCCTTATTACTTCTAACTATAAAAAATAAAAATCCTATATATTTTTGTCGTGGATCTACATACTTCTTACCATTCTATATAATCTCAAAAGCTCCCTTTTTAATCTTAAAAAATTGGATTTAAACGAAATGTACCTTTAGGAAAAAAATATATCAGTTGATTGTGAATTCAAATGGTAGCGGAATTCAACAAGTAAAATATACTGGTGACGTAATATACCAAATCCCGATATTGATGATTCAACAGACTTGGCTTTAAATAAAAAGATAATTGAGTTATGTATCAACTCTAATCTCTTGATTTCCCCCGAGACACTCCAGTTTATTAAATCTAGAGATCAGCCATTCGATTTCATTCAAAAGACTATTTCTGAAATTGCTAAATCCGATAATAGACCATTAGTATTAACAGTGGAAATCCTAGAAAAAATTCTTCAACAGAAATCATTATTAAGTGAAATCTCCACTTCCTCCCCTTCAGAAATCCCCCTTCCTATGTCACCGTCTTTAGAAAAACCCCCTCAAATAGAATCAGAAATCTCTGTGAAACCATTTAAAAAAATCTCTGATTCTGACTTGCCTGCCGACATTCCTAGTTCTGATTTGGCCCTCTCTGTACCAGATGATATTGTAATTCTTAAAGATCCAACAGGATTAATGCTAGGTGAAGGAAAGATAGGTGATATGAGGGACTATTTTCGAGATAGATTTGAAAAATTAAGAAAACTACTCCTGAAACGCCCCGATTGCAGTGGTGCAACCACGATTGAGCAAGCCAAAATACGTGTCAACTCGTCTGAGAATAAAGTTAAAGTAATTGGAATGGTTCTTGATAGAAAGGAAATGTCTTCGAAATCTAAATCAAAGATAAGTGATACCTCCGCAAACAGCATAAGTATCGAATTTGATGATTTAGAATCAACAATTAATGTCATTTTTTCGGGTAAAAATGAGAAATTAATAAAAAAAGCTACAAGAATAACAAGTGATCAGGTAATTTGTGTCGAAGGTTTCATAACTGAAGAAAATGTACTTATTGCTTCTAATTGTTTTTGGCCAGATCTACCATTTCATCCAAAAAAAGAGCATAATGTTCCGCCCCTTTCTGTTGTATTTCTCTCTGATACCCATATTGGAAGTAAATATTTTTTAAAAGAAAAATTTGAAGCGTTTTTAGATTGGCTACATGGAGAAGCTGGAAGCGAACCACAAAAAGCACTTGCCAAGTCAGTTAAATATATCATCATTGCGGGTGACCTAATTGAAGGCATTGGAGTTTATCCTAATCAAGAAAAAAATTTAGCGATTATTGATATTTCTGAACAATATAATCTAGCGGCGAATTATCTTAAACGCATCCCAAAACATATTAAAGTCATAATTATTCCTGCCGGCCCTCATGATGCAGTTCGAAAAGCTTATCCTCAACCTGCGCTCAAAAAGAAATATGCAAATGCTCTTTATCCATTAGAAAATGTGATTCTACTTGGAAATCCTGCTCAATTGAAGCTTCATGGCGTAAATATTTTGGTTTTCCACGGTGACAGCTTAGATGACTTAATCCATGTCATTCCAGGATTAAGTTATCAGAAACCTGCTGAAATTATGAAAGAGCTGATTGTTAGTCGACATCTTACCCCCCTTTACGGATTTTCGACATGGATTGTACCCGAAAAAGAAGATTGGATGGTCATTGACGATATTCCTGAAATTCTTCATTGCGGACATACACATGTTTCTGATTTTAAAGAATATAAAGGAGTTATTTTATTAAATAGCGGAACTTTCCAAGCAGAAACTGATTATCAACAAAGCCTCGGGATTAAACCTACTCCAGGTAAGATCCCTATGATAAATTTACAAACTTTAAAGGTCAAATTCCTTCAATTTTAAGGAAAAAAAACTTTTTGATCATGTAATACAGGGATGTTTTCCTAATGTTTTCAAGAGTAAGCTGATGATATTCTTGAGATTATTATTTTTTATTACAAATACTTATTCAAAAAGTATTGAGGATTCGAAATGCCGAAGGTTAAAAAAGTAAGTATTATGGGTCTTCCAGGAGTAGGAAAATCCACGCTCATTAAAATGCTAACTGGGCAAAATATTCCATATGATTACGTTCCAACCGTCGCTTTAGATTTTGCGGATGCGCAAATTGGGGAATATAAAGTCAGTTTATGGGATCTTGGTGGTCAAGATCAATTTCGTTTTATGTGGGATAGCTTTTTACCGGGTACAAATACGATTTTACTTGTTACTGACTCCTCAAGAGACGGAGTTCAACAGACGAGAGAATTAGTCAGAAAATATTCAAATCTTAATGGAACTAAGCTCTTAGTTATTGCCAATAAACAAGATTTACCAGACTCTCTGTCTCCTAGCGAGGTTGAATCGATTACAGGTGTAGAAACCCATGGGCTTGTCGCCGTTGATTCTAATTCGAGACAAACTCTCTTTAAAATTCTTGAGCATCAATTTTCATCTTAATTTTTGTTCTAGTTTTCCTCTATTTATTCCCAGATGATATAATACAGAGAGAAGGATTTAAATAAGAGATACCTCTACTTATTTTTGAATTAACTGAACCTTTAGGGATATTTGGATGCAAAAATCACGAAGCAGAAAACCAGCACGCGAACGATGGATAAATGAACTTTCAGATAAAGATTTACAAAAACGTATTAGGATTCTAGGTTCAATTATCGAATCCGATCAAGATCAAAAATATGCTATAGTAGATGATGGAACTGGACGCGTGCAAATTGTTATAAAAACATCAATGCCACTTAAGCCTGGAGATCAAATTCGGGTATTTGGAATTCTGAGTAAAACGGAACAGAATGACTATATTATTGATGCTGAGATTATTCAAGATATGAAAGACCTTGATATGGAACTTTATAAACGTGTTCAAGAAGTTAAACGAAGATTCAGGGAAAAATCACGCTAGATCAATCAATCTTGAACTAGATAAAAATATACGATACATAACATACATCCCCCTAGTGTTGCCAAAGTATCAGCAATTGTCGTTGGGAAATCAAACATGAAATAAGCGAAAAGTAGTGTAATAATTAATAATGCAATCACATCAAACCACCCTGATACTTTAAAGACGTAATACTCTCGAATATTGGCTACTCCTATTACTAAGGTAACAAAGAACAATACAAGCAACAGAACCCGAATCAATCCAGGGAGCAGACGGCTAACACTCCCTAAAGTACCCTGCAAATCTATGACTTCAATTCTAATTAATATTAAAAATAAAACACTGATGATTGCAGCCGCGATACAGACAATAAAGGTTGATAACATCCTTTTCCGGTCTTCGATTCTTTGTAGGACTCGTTCCTTCGCTTTTGAAACTTCTTCAGACAAGTAAAAATTCAACTCATTTCAAGACTTTCTTTTCTTCATTACTATCAAAATTTCATTCTTTTTTATAGGTTTTGTTACAACTCCTTACATTGAGATTCTTGCGCTACTCGGGGCACCAAATACCTTCTCTGCAGCTTTCGTTACGATATCTCGGTATTCATCTGTGGTGTAGACCCTCACAATGTTTAAGAATCCCTTTAAAACTCGAATTATTTCAGAAACCTCAGTCATGCGCCTCGCAATTTTTTCTCCCTTTTGATTTTTAATAAACATGGGAATTTCCATCGGTTCAAGACTAATAGAGTGATGATAGGGGACTGAAGGGAGCGTGGGTACATCAATCCAAATAAATTCTGGATCAATTTTGATTTTTTCAGCAATTTCATCTTCGATTTGTTTTCTAATTGTATTTTTTGTAAGTATGGAAGGAACCATTCCATTTTTCATGTGGGAAGTTTGTTCGTAGGCTACTTTAATTAATTTTCGTCTTTCTATGTCTTGAATGATTGAATTTGCATTCTTTGAATTATGTAGAGCTGCCCATGTAGTATTATCATCCCATTTTAAATAATCTTGCGGCGTATCAAAATCAATTAAGCCCAGTTCATCTTTTGCTTTATCTAAAGCTTGTTCCAACATTATTTGAACTGCACGAGACGTTTTATGAAAATAAATACTTTTGAACGACTCATAGCGTGCCAATAAGAAGGCCTCTAAAGTAGATAATGCCGCCACATTAACTGCTAAATCACCATTAAAAATATCCATCGTGTATATTAAGCGAAAAATATCCACAAAACCATATTCTGCTCCACTGAAATGACTATCTCGAACAATATAATCCATTGAATCAACATCTACAGCGCTGGCGATTATTTGGTTTAAGTAATTCTCATTCGATGTCTCTAATTTTCCCACAGCTAATAGTGAGATCTCTTTCGGATCCAATCCTTGTTTTTCTAAGGTTTCTGCAAGTTCAGATTCTTTTATAATCCAACTGGTCATATCCTCATGGGTTTTATCAAGATAATTCAATAAAAGTGCCTCAAAAATGTGAGAAAATGGACCATGTCCGACATCATGTAACAACGCTGCAACTTTGATGCGACGAATAAGTTCATCCGTTACTTCAATTGATTTCGCTAAATTCATTATTAGTTGTTCAGCGAGATGCATAACCCCCAATGAATGGGCGAATCTCACGTGTGTCGCTGTCGGGTATACATATTCTGACCCCGCTAACTGACGAATCCTTCTTAACCTTTGGACTGGATAACTATCTATTATCTCTTTGATAGGATGTGAGATCACGATGTATCCGAAGACGGTGTCTTTTATTATAATACTGACTCGTTTTGCCATTTTATTTTCCTATATCATAATCTTATTGGGAGTTTCTTTAATTTAATCAACTTTTTCCTTATATAAAAAAATTTATTTATTTTCGAGCAAGAATTTTATCCATTCGACAAAAAATTATATCATTTTAAAATGCGAAAGGTTAATAATGCCATCTAAAGTGTTCTTGGGACCAAATCTCAATTTTTGGTGTGAAAACTGTAATATACCTCTTCTTGAATTAAAGACATGCTTAATATGTGGTTCAAAAACAAAAAGATTAGAGATTACACCTCCCTACGAATGTGTTCCTGCTTCTGAAAAAGATTTACAACTAATTCATAAAATAATTGATAAGCAATATGGAGATGGGGTTGGGATTAAATTAATCCCGTCTGATAAAATTGTATTATTGAATAAGGCTCCGTATTATGATCGAATGGATGAGATTATTTTAGATGGGTTTGTTCTTGGTAATATTAGATTTAATCCAGCAGTTTTACGATGGGAGTTCATTCCAAAAATTGAAGGCGCAAGACGTCTGGCCAAGCTAACCTTAAAAAAATGGTTACAAGTAGATGATGGGGCGATTGATTACATAGCAAGAGGCGCAAATGTTTTGGCGCCAGGAATAATTGATTACGATAGAAATTTTGAAGTAGGAGATAATCTCATCATTTTAACCTCAAAAAAACAAGTTATTGCAACGGGTCCCACGAAATATTCAGCATCACAGTTGAATAGTGTAAAAAGGGGAATGGTAGTAAAAACTAAGGATCATGCATTTCCAAAAGAACCCGAAATAAAACCAATGGGTCAAGATTGGGATGAAGTAATTGAAGCAAATAGAGAAATTATTTTAAAACGAGAAAATCAGGCAAAAAATTTTATCCTTAGAACTATTCAAAAATTTAAGAATTACCCTGTTGTAGTGTCATTTAGTGGAGGAAAGGATTCTTTATGCCTCCTGCTACTCGTTTTAGAAGCCCTTGGACCAATAGATGTTTTCTTTATTGATACTGGCATCGAATTCGACGAGACTGTCGAATATACAAAGGAAATTATTAGAGAGCTTGGCTTAACAGATAAATTCACCTATAAGAAATCTAAGGAATCTTTTTGGGAAAATCTAGAAAAATTTGGCCCTCCCGCAAAAGATTACAGGTGGTGTTGTAAAGTTATTAAGCTGGCAAATGTTACAGATTTTTTTAATGAACAATATCCTGGAAAAAAAGTGGTCACCTTCATTGGATCGCGGCAATATGAAAGTGCCTCTCGCCGCCAAGATAGAAAAATTTGGACAAATTTATTTTTGCCACAACAAATTGGTGTATCACCCATCCATAAATGGCCTGTTTTGCTGGTATGGATGTATCTTTTATTTAGAAAAGTAAGGATAAATCCGCTTTATTTTGAAGGATATAAGCGAATTGGGTGCATCTATTGCCCTGCTACGAAGTTATCCGAATTTCAACTCTTAAGAGAGTTGCATCCGGAGCTATACGATCGTTGGATGGAATTTTTAAAAGGATGGGCTGAAAAATATAATTTATCCCCGGTTTGGGCTGAAAGAGGCTTTTGGAGAACACGAAAATTCAAAGAAAGAGGACAAATAAATCTTGCTACTGAGATTGGACTTTCTGAAGAAGAAATTATATGGCAAAAAGAGGAAAAATTGAAAATTCACTTAGCTAAGGGGATTAATCCATGCCAAAATGGCTCCTTTTCGATCGAAGGAAGAATTGATGGGTATCTTGATATCAAAAATATCACAAACCAACTTGGAATCTTAGGAACTGTAAAATTCAGTCAAGCTTTAAGCGTTATTAGTCTTCGCACAGAAAATTTTTCCCTTAACCTCTTTTCTGATGGTACAATAACTATCCGAGGAAGTAAAAAAGAGTTAGAAGAAAATGTAGACGTTATTTTATCTTTAATTAAACGTGCTAATGACTGTAACGGTTGTGGTATTTGTATTCCCTCCTGTTCAGAACAGGCCCTTAGCCTCAGAGAGGAAAAAATCTGGGTAAATAAGAACTTATGCATTCGCTGTAGATCTTGTCTTGAAATTTGCCCCATACTAAAATATGCACTTTGAAATCTAAATCATTTTTAGAGCTCTTACATAGATTTTCCAAATACTTTAATCAAATATTTCAGTTGCCTATTAAATGACCATGACCAAAATTCAGGAATCCAAGTAGCTGAATAATAAAATTCACGTTTCCACGGTGGTATAAGCGGATTAAAGGAAAATTTTTTTAAATATTCCAAATTATATTCCTCATCAAGAAAAATCAACGCATCCTTAAGGGGAATTCTTTTACCATCAGATGTAGGGATTAAAGTTTCCGGTTTAATTATTAAATCATTCTTCTTAGGTTGATTAGGTAAATAAAAAATGGATCCAAAGTTATGTGCGCCTCTATGGCAGTGAAATCCGTTTGTTTTATGAAATTGCACTTTTCTTTGGTCATTGATTTCTAAAAAAGTTCCATGAGCTGAAATACTATAAGAAAGTATTTCATATTTATCTTTCCCACTAACTTTATCCAAAGCAACTTGAATTATTTCCCAATCATGCCGATGATTAAGGAACGGAACTATAATTTCTCCCCAAAAATATTCATTATACGCAAAATAATAGAAATATTGTATAATTAGCGGAACCCTTCTCTTTTTATATCCAATTTCTATCTCCATATCCTCGAGAAAATGAACATAAGCTGCAGGCGCAAACCAGTTTAATCCAGTTTCTTTATCGAACCTCGCCTTTTTTTTCCATCTCCTCTCCGGTTTTGACCCTGTAAAATCAACATCGCCTTTAGCAGTTCTAAATAATTCAACAAAATGAGTCGGAGTAAATGGTTCCTTCTTATGAAAACGAAGAATTGGACAAAATCTTTTGGCTAGAACCTTTTTTCCATCCATATTAATCTGGTCTTTTTTCATTTTATTATCCATTGCCAACCCATTTGATCTCTTCTGGATTTTTTTTTAAAATTGAATACTACCCCATGAATATTTTCACGTAAATTAGCGCAATTTTTAATAAAAATCACTCGATTTAAAGATAAGGAATTATATTAGTGAGATTTATGCTTGGAAAATTTGAGTCATACCAACCAAAAATTGCCAATTCGGCCTTCATTGCACCCAATTCTGTGATAGTAGGAAACGTGAACATTGGAGAAAATTGCGTGATCTGGTTTGGGGTCGTAATTCGGAGTGCTAAGAATGAAATCACTATCGGAGAACGGACAATTATTGAAGATAATTGTGTAATTCATGGCACCTCTCCCATACAAATCGGAAATAATGTCATTATTGGGCATAATTCGGTAATCCACAGTTGTACCATTGAGGATGAGGTTCTAATTGGGCCCAATGTCTGTATTTACGATGGTGCAATAATTGAAAAGGGCGCAATGATCGGAATCAATAGTGTTATTCAACCGAAAGAAAAAATCGAATCCAAAACATTTGTCCGGGGAAGTCCTATAGCGAAACAAGTAAGAAAGGTTAAAGTAGATCTAGAGCGGAATCAGAGATACATTAATAAAAATATTGCACTTGCACAAGAATTCAAAAGGAAATTTGCATTTTTATGATTGTATGGGGGAATTTCTTTAAATTAAAAATAAGAATTAATCCGTATAAGAGATCGCTTACGTGAAAAAGCAAGATAGCAAAAATAAAAAATAAGATTTGATAAAATATTATTATGAAACCACCTGTTTGTAGCCTTTGTGATAAAGAATTAGAAGATAATGAAGGCGGATTAGTTTATTTCAAAAAAACTCCGTCAGATCTTGAATGGGATACCAAAATGGAACAGCCCGGAATGACTGGTCACCCTCCATATGCTGACTGGTTCTGCGCCCTACATCTTGATAAAGCAAAAGAATTCGCAAATCTTACAATCAAAGAGGCCCTTATACGCTTAAAGGCCACATATGAATGAATTAACTCACTAACTTTTTCCATTCTTTATTTTCGAATAAATAGATTGTTGCAGTGAGGGCATATTATATGTTTTTCCTTTAAAACCCATTTTAAAATACATTTTATATGAAAAAAAGATCCGCAAAAATGACATATAATAATGCTATCATTGCTGGAGATATTTTGACGACATATAGGGCAAAAACTCTCATTTTCTGGTATTAAAATTTCTTCGAGCTGTGCGTCTTCTCGTGTTTTTGTTATTATTTTCTCGGAGCTGCTAATAATCCACTCCAAGAGTACTATAGAGCTGCAATTTCTTTCCCATATTGCAAGTATTTTTCCATCAGGAGACCATAACACTTTATCTTCATAATCAACCATATCATGAGTAATAAAAGAATGCTTTGAAATTACAGGCAGACTAGTTTTTCGCAATAAATTCAGCCGCCCTGTTCCAATATATTCCCCCTCTTTGTCCCAGAATCGTAATATACCATCATTGAATGTAGATGCGAGTATGGTACCCTCAGAGTGCCAGGATATGCTCCTTGGCACTAAAAGCAATTGAGATTCCGATCGGGAATCAAAAATTTTGAGTAATCGAAAACATCTCCCATTCCTATCCCATAGCCGAATTGTACGATCCCACGAGACAGATGCAAGCAGTTTGCCATCGGACGTCCATAAAAGGTCTATTATATCTTCAGTATGAGCAACTGATAGGGCAACTACATCTATAAGATCTCTAATACGTTCTCCATCTTCACTCCAAAAGAATATTTTCCTATCACCAAAGCTAGTTAGTAGTTTACCATCAGGGGACCATCTCAATTTTAGTATATCCCTCTGTGTACCACCGTGATGAGCTTTAGTATAGTTAAATTCTTTATCCCAAAAAAATATTTCACCATTGGCACTTGAAGAAGCGAGCAATCCAGTAGTAGGTGAAAATGCCAAGCTATGTACGCTTCCACTATGCCCTTTGAGCACTCTAACGAGTTTGCCCTTTTTATCCCAAAGTCTTATCATTTTATCAGAAGATCCAGAAGCAAGAAATTTTCCATCTATTGACCAAGCTAAGGCCCGAATACGTGAAACCCTCTGCCATGTGATAAGTTTCCCATTTCTGTACCAAAATCCAATAACTGCGGATTCCTTTCCACCTGCCTCGCTTCCTGGCTCCACTGACGCAAGCACACTCCCATCAGGTGCCCACTCCAGAAAATATACTAACGATTTATGCCCCTTCAATTGCTTGATACATTGTCCGTCCCTATCCCAAAGCCGAATAATATTATCATCAGAGGCAGACGCCAATAAATTGCTATCCGGTGACCAAGCCAACGTCTTTATCCCCCTCGTATGGCCTTCAAGCAATCTACTTTGCATAAAATTCAATCCTCAATAATTACAACTGATAATTTCAGGAATCGCGTGGCTATATCAATTCAATAATATATAAATTGATATAAAAATCTAAATAATTCTACATTAGAAAAGAAGTAACATCAATATCACATGCTGTGAAAATTATGAGTGAAGAAAAAAAACCTGAAAACTGTCCCAAATGTGGATCTCCAGAATTTATCTTTGATCCTTTCAGTGGAGAAACAGTTTGTTGGAAATGCAATTATGTTGAAAAATCGAAAGAACCCTAAAAATTTCAATAAACACTCGACCAGTTTAATATTAAATAATTATCACCCAGATTAACCGCAAGATCATTTTATTTACTCTCAATCTATAAATTTTTAATGGTTAGAAAATTATTTAAATTAGGTGCGAACCACTGAATTTAAACACAAATAGAACTTATTCATCTCGTTTTATAGGACTTGGTTTTCTCTTCATGATTGTAGGGATTACAGGGATGTTAATAATGTTTTTCTTAATCAAAGCACCCGAATTACTAATATTTCTCGTTTCATTTTATCCATTTCTTTCGTTATTTATATTAGGTTTCATTTTAATTCTGGGAGGATTACGTAAAACAAAAATATCTAAAAATAAAATACTAAAAGTATTAATTATACTCATTGGGGGCGTTGTAATTACAATTGGATTCGATTTATTATTTTCATTCTTAGTAACAATCTTATAAAGTGCGTGAATCTGCATGAAAGTCCTTAGAAATTTGAAAATAATCCTCATAATGGGTGTGTGTATGCTATCCCTTGGAATATCAACCTATGCACTTTATGGACTTTATAGATTGGATAAGCCTCAAATAATTAAACCCTTTCCCGATCCTTTCATTTTTAACAACGGAACCCGCGTACAGACAGAAGCAGATTGGCAAGAACGCAGAATTGAGATTAAAGAAACATTATTGGGTCTTGAATATGGGCATATGCCTCATAGTCACCCTGATAATATTACAGCGCAGGTGATACAATCCACATCTTTAGATGGAGGACATACTCTAAATACTACAAAAATTTCAATCACTCCAAATAGCTCACAACCAAGTATCAGGATAAATTTTACAATATGGGTGTATATCCCCAATGGTACAGGACCGTTTCCTACTATTGTGAAGGTTAGTCCGGATGGAACAGGATCCCAAGAAGAGATGAGTCAAAAAATATTAGCGCGTGGCTACATGTATGTATGCTACGATCACACTGAATTAGATCCTGATACACAAGGATACGATATTCAAGGGCCGTGCCAACAGGCATATCCAAGTTATGATTGGGGTAGCCTCGCCGTATGGGCATGGGGAGCAATACGAGTAGCTGATTTTTTATTAAATGAATCGTGGGTGGATGCGCCTGATGGGGTACCGAACGTCGATCCTAATGTTTTAATCATTACGGGCCATTCCAGAAGGGGAAAAACTGCGCTCTTAGCAGGTGCCCTAGATGAACGATTTACTATGGTTGTCCCGAATGGGAGCGGATGTGGTGGTTTAGGTAGTTTTTTAGTTCAGGGTTTCTTTTCCGAAACCATCGAATCAATAGCTTCACCACACCGCTATAAATCATGGTTCCAAGAAGATTTTGGGGAAAATTACGGCGGGAAGGAAAATACTTTACCCTTCGATCAGCATTTCTTACGCGCTTTAGTGGCACCTCGGATAATACTCTCAACAGATGCAACAGAAGACTTCTGGGCAAATCCAATAGGCACGCAAGCAATTTATGAGGCAACCAATCCAGTCTATGAGTTCTTAAACGCTACCATGAATAATACAATTCACTATAGATCAGGTGGGCATGCTTTCACAGCACATGATTTTGAAGTCCTATTAAATCTATCAGATAAATTACTCTTAGGGAAAATCATCACAGGGGATTTCTACATGACACCTTATAATATTGACTTTCCTATTGAATATATTGCTCCCAATTAATCATTTAATGCTTCCTTAGGAGGTACCCTTAAAATATATTAAGGATTCTGCCGTTTTTCGCATTTATGGTATAGTTTCTGTTTATGATGTCGGTATTGGACTAACCCACATACGGTACAGGAGTACGAATGCCGCCCTGTCTGCACCATCTCGCCGCCACATTCCTCACACCGCTCGTGCGTCGCCACCCAAATGGGACGCCCCTCAACCTGATCCTTTCGCCTCGACGATTTCGTCATACAATTCACAAAATCCACTAAAACTCTTATTAACTTTAATACTCTTTGTGATTTAATGGATATTTTATTGATAAATTTAAATAATTTTATTGATGAACACGGACAGGAAAGCAAATTTCGTGTGAAACAAGTCGGGAGTCCACCATTAGGATTATTATATGTAGCGCAGCTCCTACTTGAGAACGGTTATAATGTAAAAGTGTATGATCAGAACGTCACAGTGGCAGAAAATTTTGAAGTATTGAAGTTAATTAAGAAATTAAACCCAAAAATTGTAGGCTTTTCAGTTTTAATTGATAATCTTTGGACTGTAAAAGATATTCAGGAGAAATTGAAAAAATGGAACCCAAATATTATCACTGTAGCAGGAAATTATTTTGCTACTTTTTTCCCTGAGAAATTGATGAGAGAAATCGATTTCGACTTCTGTATTCGTGGTGAAGGAGAATTCACTTTTCTGAATCTTGTTGAACATCTTGATAAAAAAAAGGTTAATTTTCATAATTATAAAAGGGCTTACTTTTCGCGAAAATAATGTTATAAAATCAACCCCCCTTCCTGAAAAATTATCTAATTTGGACGAGCTTCCTATTCCAAATCGTAAATTAATAGAGTTTAATCCTGGACTTGCAGGCAAATCAACTTCCATCTTATCAAGTCGAGGGTGTCCATTCCAGTGCCGATTTTGCACATTTTCAATAGTGATGGGGAGAAAGTGGCGCCCTCGTTCCGTAAAGAATGTAGTAGAGGAAATAGAATTACTCAAGGACCAAAAATATAAAGACATAGCTTTCATTGATGATAATTTTACTTTAAATAAAAAAAGAACATTTCGATTATGTGCTGAAATAAAAAGAAATCAATTAGATAATTTAAGATATGTAGGAGATTGCAGAGTTGAGAATGCCACATTTGATATGCTTAGAGCACTTGTGACAGCCCATTTCATCCAAATGGTCTTCGGAATCGAAAGCGGTACTCAACGAATTCTGGATTATTACAACAAGGGTATAACTCTCGCCCAAATTAAACAAGCAGTTAAGAATGCAAATAAAACACGATTAGAAATCATTTATGGGTCTTTTGTATTAGGAGCACCTTCTGAAACGCTTTCAGAAGTTAGAGATACCATTAAGTTTGCCAATAAACTAAGTATCACGATCCCAATCTTTCAGATATTATACGCGAATCCAATCTCCCCGATTTATCGAGAATTAGTAGAAAAAGGGCAATACATCCCTCAAAAAGATGACTGGAAAAAAGTCTTTAAAATCCCCGATATTTCTCCTACATCTATCCCAACCAAGGTATTGATGAGACTGTTAGAAGAGGGAGTTAATCAGATTGTTAGTAAAAGACGTGTTATTCACCATCTTTTTAAAGCCTTAAAATACAAATATTATGTTGATACCATAGTCGCTTCAATAATTAAAAGAAAACTTAAAAGAGTTGAAAGCATTGGTCAGCACCAATTTCCTTAGGCGCCTATTCAAACTCTGTGCGCTAATAACATTTCTTCCTTTATTTTTCCTGGCGCTACTATTTTCCAATTTCCTCCAAAATATTATGAAAAAACCACTAGAAGAACTCGGGGCGGAAGATGTCAATCGCATATTAGCAGAAAAAGGCTTATTTGCTATTTTTGATTTTATGAAATACAAGAAATAGATTCATAAATATATCAAGCTTGACAATTCCATCCAATTAAAGAACTGCTATCAAAGTTGCGTGAAAGAAACACTTCTGTGACAAAAAGCAGAATCGAATGATTAATTACCCAAATTAACGAACTTTCTCAAAATATAAATCCAAATTCTCAAAAGACAATAA
>JABXJU010000054.1 GCA_013375405.1 Candidatus Helarchaeota archaeon | reverse complement strand
CTGGAATGTTGATTTCATCATCTTCTGGGGTTTTAAATGCATTAATTCCTGCCACTAACCGTTTTTTTGATTCAATTTCTCGCTGATACCGATAAGCCGCCTTTGCAATCTCAAGCTGGAAGAACCCTTGTCGGATGCCCTTAATGACTCCGCCGATTTCCTCGACCTGCTTGAAATACTTGTAAGTTTCTTCCTCCATCTTGGTCGTGAGCCACTCGATATAATAGGATCCGGCGAGGGGATCTATGGTATCCGTCACGCCGCTTTCGTGGGCAATGATTTGCTGAGTACGGAGTGCAGTTGTCACGGCATCTTGCGTGGGGAGGCATAACGCTTCATCTTTTGAATTTGTATGCAGTGATTGTGTCCCACCAAGTACTGCAGATAGGGCTTGAAGGGTGGTTCGGATTATATTATTCTCAGGTTGCTGAGCCGTGAGAGTACAACCCGCTGTCTGAGTATGGAATCGCATTTTCATCGAACGAGGATCTTCAGCACCACGCTTCTTCATTTCTTTTGCCCAGATTCGCCTTGCTGCCCGAAATTTTGCAATTTCTTCAAAGAAATCGTTATGAGAATTAAAGAAAAATGATAGCCTCGGTGCAAATTCATCTATAGTCAATCCCCGTTCTAATGACGCATCGACATAAGCCAAGCCATCCGCAAGGGTGAAGGCTAGCTCTTGAACGGCCGTGGATCCTGCCTCCCGAATATGATACCCTGAAATGCTCACGGTATTCCACTTTGGAACGTGTTTAGTCCCATATTCAAATGTATCAATAATCAAGCGCATGGAGGGTTCTGGCGGGAAAATCCATGATTTCTGGGCGATATATTCCTTAAGGATGTCGTTCTGAATCGTGCCTCTTAATTCCGTAAAGGGAATGCCTTGCTTTTTTGCATTAGCTAGGTAAAATGCCCAGACAATAGCGGCTGGACCATTGATCGTCATGCTCGTGGAGACTTTATTCAGGGGTATCCCATCAAATAAGATCTCCATGTCCAACAGGGAAGAAATTGCCACGCCGCATTTCCCCACTTCCCCTTCCGACAGCGGATCATCTGAATCACGCCCATATAACGTGGGGAAATCAAAGGCGGTACTTAAACCCGTTTCACCGTGTTCTAATAAATATTTGAATCGTTTATTGGTATCTTCTGCCGTGCCAAATCCCGCAAATTGACGCATGGTCCACAAGCGCCCTCGATACATCGTATCATAAACTCCCCTGGTAAAGGGATGTTGCCCAGGCTCTCCTAAATCTCCTTCATAATTGATTTTCACGTCTGCAGGGGTGTAAAGCCTCTTCACTTCGATGTTAGATAAGTTTCGAAACGTATCTTGGCGTTCCTTGCCTTCCTTGGCTTCTTTTTCTGCCGCTATCAATTTATCATCCAACATTGGCGTTCCCATACTTTTATTATTCAGATAATTCTAAGTATAAGTTACTAATTACTGAAAACCTTAAAAACATTTGACTCTATCGGATTAATTGTTTCTCAGCAAAGGAGGATATACGTATGGCGAAGAAAAAGATCCGCTTTCTGATGGCAAAGCCTGGATTAGATGGACATGATCGAGGCGCAAAAGTTGTCAGCATGGCATTACGCGATGCAGGCATTGAAGTAATCTATACGGGACTTCACCAAACCCCTGAACAGGTTATTAATGCCGCTCTACAAGAGGATGTTGATTTTATAGGGCTCTCCATACTCAGCGGTGCCCACATGACATTAATTCCCAGAGTCATTCAACTTGCCAAAGAAGCAGGTCTTGGCGATATATTCATACTCGCTGGTGGCACGATCGTCCTCCCCGAAGAAATAAAAGAATTGAAAAAGAAGGGCGTGAAAGAAATCTTTGGTCCTGGGTCGCCCACGAAAAAAATCACTGATTACGTGTACAGTTTAGTCAAATCTTAACTATTCTTGCAGGCTTTATAATGAAACGGGACGATAACATCGATGAATTGATTTCTAATTTTTTAAACCGTGATCGGAAGGCCTTAGCCCGTATAATATCCCTCGTAGAGAATGAATCCGATATTGCTCGGCAGGTTTTAAGCCGACTCTGCAAATCCACCAACAACTCTTACATCATCGGCGTGACTGGTTCTCCTGGCACGGGGAAAAGCACGTTGATCACGGCATTGGTTGAGTACCTTAGTGCTAAAGGACTTCGGATTGGTATTATTTCGGTGGACCCCACCTCTCCTTATAGTGGTGGGGCATTTCTTGGGGATCGGGTCCGAATGCGGGACATCATTCTCGACCCGAAAGTGTTCATCCGGAGTGTAGCCTCCCGCGGGAGCATGGGTGGCATTGCAAAAGCTGTCTATGATATTGCCAGACTGTATGATGCTTATGGTATGGATTATGTTCTCGTGGAAACAGTCGGAGCTGGCCAGTCTGAGGTTGATATCCATCGCTTGGCTTATACCATCCTATTAATTACGGTGCCTGGATTAGGCGATAGTATTCAAGTGCAGAAAGCTGGAATCCTCGAAATTGCAGATATTCTCGTGATTAACAAGTCGAATCTAGGGGGCGATTTTTTAAAAGTTAATCTCAATATGATGCTAAATTCAATGACCCGTCAATCTGGCTGGCGCCCGCCTATTGTGCGAACTATTGCGACTGAAGGGAAAGGTACCGCTGAATTGTTTCAAGCCATCCAAGATCATCGCGAATATATGGAATTATCTGAAAAACTAAAAGAAAAACGACGAAATAACATTCGGTATAAAATCCAAAATTTAATCGAATCCCAACTCTTTAAACTGTCTGAGAAAATCTTGACTCCCAAAGAAATTGATAAAATCATTACGGATGTGCTCTCGGGATCCAAAGATGTCTATACCGTAGTTCATGAGATTTTGGAGCCAATTATCGATAAAATTGAAAAAATATGATTTATTACTATATTAAGGATACGTTATAAACTCAGGTACGTAAGGATGTCTTCAACCAAAATTACCTACATTGGTCATGCGACTCTTCTCATTGAAATGAATGGATTAAAAATCCTTACAGACCCAATTCTCGGAAAACACCTTCGCTATATCGTCTTTTTTAGGCGGAAATTGAAACCGGGTAGAACTCTTGAGCAACTTCTTGAAGATAATATTGATGCAATTCTCTTGAGCCACAGCCATCTTGATCATTATCACGTACCAACCCTTCGCAAATTCCCCGAAGATACGCCCTTTTTCGTTCCCTTAGAATATAAGTCGAAGGTGAAGTCTGCCTACAAACATTTCAAGGATATTCATGAACTGGATGTATGGCAGAAAGAAGAATTTAACGGCATAACTATAACTGCAGTCCCCGCACATCACCCACGTGAGGGTCAGGGTTATGTAATCGAAGGGAATCATACCCTCTATTTTCCTGGTGATACTGGCCTTTTTGAAGAACTTCATGAATTTCCCAATCGATTCCAACGCCTTGACGTGGTCTTTCTCCCAATGATGCCACGCTTCAAATTTATCCGAAGGTTCAATCCACATATAGACGCTTTCGGTGCCTTAGAGATGGTCAAAATACTAAAACCTAAATATGCCATCCCTATTCACTTTGGGTTTTACCCTATGCGGAATTATTTACAATTACCTCTCCAATTAAAGGACTTACTTGAAAAAGAAGGCCTGATCCATCTCTTCTATTTGCTTGAGAATGGGGAAACTCTCCAACTCATCTAATTATATTGCACAATCACTTGATCCCTATTTAGAAAATTATTTATACAAAATAATTAACAATTCTTTTGGTGAATTCGGTTGAATAATGAGGCTCATGATGATAAAAAATCAAATGATGGGGCTTCGGAGAAGGGGCCGTTGTCTCTTTTTGTAGTGGTCTGTCTGGCGGGGATGGGATTCCTGTCCGGTGCCGCGTTGGGGCAAGCAATCGACATTGCCTATCCTATGAACGGTGCTCTGGATTACTACTGGCCTATTTGGGAAGTGGCAAGTCTGGGTATCGAAGTATGTTGGTGGATTCCGATCTTATATGGGATTGCTGGTGCGATTCTGGTGGTCGGGTTTCCGCTGTTTGATCGGAGGACGCGACAGAAACCTCGTGGAGGATTTAATCCGAGTTGGAGGTTTACGTTCGCGTCTATAGGGGTTTTCGTCGTGTTTTGGTGGATGGGGCCATACTTGCACAGTCTCGGGGTGCCCAATGTCGGTATCTTTTTCTTCACAGTCCCAACTGCTCTCCTGGTTTGGTGGGTATTTGATAACACCCGTGGCGGGTTGTTCATGTGCCTCCTAACTGCTACCATTGGGCCGCTGATCGAGATCACGTTAATCAACGGGTTCAATCTCTATTCCTACACCACCCCTGACATATTCGGTATCCCCCTGTGGATTTTGGGCGCCTACCTTTGCGGGTCTCCTGCCAATGGCAACTTGGGTCGCAAATATCTCGCTTTCCTGCAACGCCACCTAACTAAATCCAAGGCTCCAGTAAAATAAGAATTATCACGTAACATAGAGTATCTAGAACCAAATGCTCGGTCTGCCTCGGCCCCGCATTACTAGTCCCTGTTCTAACTCGCCCTTCGCCTTTTTCATTAAATCCTCTCTTCTCATAGGAAAAACTATGAAATATCCCGCCGTTTATAGATCACTGTAGCAATACCCATCGGAACTATGATGTAACCAATGAGAACGGTTAATAATCCTGTTAGAATCTCCGGCACGCCACTCCAGCCCATGGGACCTAGAGTGAAATGTTCTGCGGGATAGTCCATTATTAATGCAATGAGGTCGGCATCATACGAAATCAGGAACCAGGGCTCAAATTGGAAATTACCTTGGCTTACAGCCATGTTAAAGATTCCACCGACAATGTTCATGATGATTATGAAAAGGAAGAACACTATGATACTAGTGACCATGCTTTTATTGAAAACTGCACTGAGCATGAACGTAGTAGCGAGTAATCCTGCGGCGATGAGGATGCAAATACCATAGGACCACAGAAAGGGGACAAAGAGACTTCCTGCGCTACTTCCAAAAAACACCATTGTAAAAATCCAGGTGATGAAGTAATATACGGTCAAGACAATAGTCATCATCAACATGCTTGCGGAATATTTTCCTGTGACGATTGTTTCTCGTTTAATAGGGTTGGGAAAGAGAAGCGCCCCAGTCTTGTTCTCGAACTCCGTACTCATTGAATCTGAGCCGAAAAAAATCGCAAGAATAACCAATACCAGCCAAACGTTACCTAATGGCCCAAAGAATCCCCCACCTAAAAAATCGAGAGGGGTATCACCGGGAAATGAAAAGCCCGCTAGAGGAGCCATCAGATACGGCAATAGAATATTCAACAACAGCAAAACGGTTATCGATAGAAATAAGGTGATATACAAACGCTTTTTTCGGAAATGTTTTAGCCATTCATATTTTACAACAAGTAAAAGTTTCCTGGCACCGGAAATTGGGGCAATATCCTCAGAACTTTGCATTGACTTTAGCTCCCTTTAGGTTTTCAGCTTGCTCTATTAAATTGATATAGAAATCTTCGAGCCGATCTTCTAGGGGGTGGAACGATATTAGTTTGAGGTTCAAATCTTTTACCATATAATCAAGAATGACCGAAGAGGATTTATCACTTCCATCAAAAGCAAGAAATAAAGATTTATCCTCTCGTGTAACCCCATGGACTTCGTTTAGATCTGAAATCTTTTTTATTGTTCCATCCTCAATTGGGTCGATAAATTTAACTTTTATCTGTGTAGATTTCAACATTTGCTGAATTTTCTTTAATGAATCATGCGCTAAAATTTGTCCTTTATGAATTAGAATAACCGTATCCACAATTTGCTCTACTTCGTTCAGCAAATGTGACGATAGAAAGATCGTTCTATCCTTCTTCAAACGATTAATTAGTTCTCGAATATGGGCCATTCCGCGCGGATCTAGCCCGTTGGTGGGTTCATCTAGGATCAAAAGAGGGGGTTCATGAAGTAGAGATTGCGCGATAGCAATCCGTTGTTTCATACCAGTTGAGAATTTTCCGATTTTGGCATCACTCCAATCACTCATTTCTACCTCTTCTAATACTTCCTTTATTCGGCGATTAAGATAATCTTGACTCATGCCCCGAATCTTTCCTAAATAGGTCATCGTCTCACGGGGACTTAAATACGGGTAAAATTCAGGAACTTCGAGGATTGTACCGCAAGTCTGTAGCGCTTTCATAGTTTTCTTCTGAATATCATACTCAAAGATCCGAGCACTACCCTCTGTTGGTTTTATAATATTTGTTAGGATTTTTATCGTGGTAGATTTACCAGCGCCATTAGGTCCTAAATAACCTACTACAGTTTTTTGCTTTACTTTAAACGACACATTGTCTAAAGCTATGATTTTCCTTTTGCCTGAAAAGACTTTCGTTAAATTTTCGAGTTCAATTGCATCACTCATGTTTTATTTCTCCTATGAATTTTTCAAACCTCAACCCCTTAATTCAAAATGTCTCTATAAACCTTTATTACATTTTTACAGCGGAAAATATCTTGCTCAGATTTGCGTCAATTGCCATCGCCGCCCGGCGCCCATCCGCTACAGATTGAACAACGGTGCCCGCACCTCTTATAATATCTCCGCCAGCATATATCTTTGATTTTCCATTAACTTGTAACGTTTCCGGATTGACTTCAATTAATCCTGCAGTTCCAAATTCTTCTTTGAGATAAGTTGCAAGATTTGTTTCAATTTCTTGCCCCACCGCCATTATGACATGGTCGAATTCAAATTCATTTCTTTGTTCAATATTGAATTTGGGAGCGAATTTACCATCGTCATCAAAAACGGAAGTACATTCGATGCAACATAACTTTCCATCAGCGAATTCCTTGGGTCCCCATGAATTATGCAGCTCACAACCCCATTCTAAAATTTCAGCAATTTCAGTTTTCAATGCAGGCATTTCTTCTCTTGATTCTAAACAAACCATTGTGATATCCTTTACCCCGCTCTCTCTAGCGACGAGGACCGCATCGGTAGCTACAGAACCACCGCCAATAACCAATAATTTACCTTTAACATCGACCTTGCCTTTTTGATGATACTCTATAATGAATGATAAGGCATCGGTAATATCGACATTTTCAATCCCTGGGAGATCCAATTTATGACCAGCCCATAACCCTGGTGCAAGAAAGACCGCGTCATAATCATCTGAAAGTTGGGAAATTTTGATATCCTTACCTAATTCCATTCCATATTTGAAATTGATGGAGGGCAGTGAAACACCTTTTAAATCACGTTCGATTGCATCTGGCGATAATCGAGAGGCCGGGATCACATGTGTCAACATTCCTCCCTTCTTTTTTTGTTTCTCAAATACATCAACGTTATAACCTAAACGGGATAGGAAGTATGCACAAGATAATCCAGCAGGACCTGCCCCAACAACGGCAACTTTTTTACCATTGGGCACTTCCATAGCTTTATCCCACCCACTTTCTCCTGCACGCTTGCAAACCCATGCTTCTAATTGTCCAATCCGCGCGGATTCATCAGAAAATTCTTTATGGTTGCAATCCTTTTCGCAAAAGTTTTCATGTGGGCAGATTATTCCACAAATTTCTCCTAATGGATTTGTTTGTCGTATGGTTCGAGCTGCCCCAAGAAAGTTATTGGATTCCATTCTCCGCATAAAATTTAATGCGTCAACCTTTGCAGGGCATGCATCGGTGCATTTTGCTTCGAGACACCATTGACATTCAACTGCCACACGTCGTGCCTTTTTATCATCCAATTCTTCATCTATACGCGGCAATGGGGTGCGTGGTTTACCTTCAACAAAGTGAATGTAGTTTTTATCAAATTTCCGGGTTTTGTAGGGTTTTTTACCCGCACTTTTCAGAACCATATTAGCTCCACCCACGGCAGACATAGTTACCATTACTACGCCTTCTCCCATGGTAGTGCTATCACCGACAAAGAACAGGTTTTTAAATTCACTCTTTGCTCTCGGGCGATTAAGTAAGTGCTGCCCAAGAGCTTGTTTTGGCCCTCCAATACTGCCAAAATCCCTCAAGGTAAAACGCTCGATGGTGGCTGGTGTCGCTACCTTCATGGTTATGATATTTTTTCTGAGATTCGGCAAGTATTGTTCAAGATCATCAAGAACTCGATTAGTTTCCTTTTCTTTTAATTTATAATATGCCTCCGACTGATATTCAGGATCGCCAGGTCGGGGAAATTCCTCGAATAATTCGGCGAGGACTGTCATTGAATGCGTGCCTGGTGGACAAATTGAGGGATCTTCCATTGAAGGAATATATAAAATTGCAATCCCACCTTCATAATTGCTAATATCCTCAATGAACATTTCAATTGAACGAAAACCCTCAGGAAACGTTTCCTCTTTCACTGCGATGTACATCAGCATCGCACTTAACGTGGGCTTAAAATTGTTTGCCCAATCAATTCGCTTTTGGGTAAGATGCTTTTTATTGATGAGTTTATTATAATTTTGCCATATCGTAGCATCGGAGATTACGTATTTCGCTAGAATTTCAGTTCCATTATCAAGTCGAACTCCATATGCTTTTTTATTTTCAATGAGAATTTCCTCTACTTTATGACGATAAAGGGTTGTACCACCCAACCGTTCAAAGGCGCGCTCTAGTGCATTCGGCAGCATTTGTGGGGACCCTTCTGGATAACACGCTCCACCATGGAACGCAATTATAAATACTCCAATAGCTAATAAGAGTGGGGTTTCTTCCACCTTCGTGGTTAACATAAGAGATAGTAAGAAATCAAAGAAAGTTTTAATTTTTGGATCTTCCTTAAGATACTTATCCATTAAGGATTTCATGTCTTTATTCATCCATCTAAACAGCCTTAATGCGCCAATGGGATGTTTTAAAAACATTTTCATTTTAGCGAATAACGATTGCTCCGAAATTGGTGCAGTAGTGTCCATTTTTGTAAGAGTTGAATACCCATCATTCAAAACTTCATAAAACTTCCTTAACTCTTCTTTTTGGGCGGGAAAAGCAGCTGCCAGTTCCTCAAAGAATCGATCAAAATCCTGCCAAAATGTAACCTGCACCATTTTTCCGTTTTGCCGAAAATGGCATCGATAAATGGAATCGTGCTGAATCACATTCAGGGGTTCTCTAAGAGAATTCATTATAAATTGATGTGGCGCAAGAGTCCCCTCAAACCCTCCGAAGCCGAATAATAAGGCAGACCCTATATCAAATGATTGTCCTACTTGTTTAAGCGAAGTGCAGGCACCTCCAGGAAGGCGCCGCTGCTCTATCATGAGCGTATCAATGCCCTTATTAGCTAACAAGGCAGCAGCAGTAATACCGCCTATTCCCGTACCTACTACAATGCATTCATATCTATCCTTAATTACTGCATTATCAATTATCTTCAATTTATTCCCTCGAAATTAAGTTGTAAGAATCTCTATTAGAATTGTAATTATCTTATTAATATATTTTTGAGAGAGATTGAGAGGGGGTAGCATGCGAATAGTAGTGGCGCCAGAGGTTAGTAATAATAGCCCTTTCTCGACTGCTTTCAACACAAATGCCTTATGCTTTAATCGTAGGTCTATGGCTAGCATCAAGCCAATCCCACGAATCTTTCTCACGAGCTGTAAACTTTTAACATCTTCGTTGACTTTCTTAAGGAAATAATCACCCATCTTCTTCGAATTTTCAACAAGCTTCTCTTCTTGAATAATTTCAATGGTTGTATTCGCAGTAGCGCATGCAAGGGGGTTCCCACCGAAAGTAGAATAGTGTTCTCCTGATTTCAACGCTCCAAAAATTTCTGAACTTGATATTGTGGCCCCCATTGGAATCCCACCTGCCATTCCCTTAGCTAAACACAGTATGTCTGGAACCACATTCCAATGTTGAAAGGCAAATAATTCTCCCGTCCTGCCAAATCCCGTCTGAACTTCATCAATAATGAGAAGGATGCCTTTAGTATCACATAGTTCGCGCAAACCTGCAAGAAAACCTTTGGGTGCTGGAATAATGCCACCCTCTCCTTGGACGGCCTCGGTAATGATAGCAGCGGTGTCATCCGAAATAGCGTTTTTTGCTGATTCTAGATCTCCAAATGGAACGTGGGTAAAACCGGGGACTAACGGTTGGAACGGATTTCTATATTTCGGATTCCACGTCGCAGAGAGGGCTCCTAAGGTTCGGCCATGAAACCCTCGCTTCATCGCAATAATTTCTTTTTTACCTGTAGATTTACGGGCTAATTTTATTGCACATTCTACAGCTTCTGCTCCTGAATTCGAGAGAAAGGTCCTTTCTAGAGGATTTGGGGTTATTTCCGCCAGCTTTTCAAGCAATTTCGCCCGTTTATCGTTATAAAATATGTATGGGCATATTATTAACTGTTCGGCTTGAGCTCGAATGGTTTCAATAAGTTTGGGATGTGAATGTCCAATCAAACAGACGCCATTGCCCCCAACACAGTCGATGTACTCCTTTCCATCTGCGTCCCATACGAGAGATCCGTTCCCCTTCACGATCATAACAGGACGTTTCGGAAATATTGAGGGGATATATTTATCTTCTAAATCAATTAAGTTCATTTAAACTCCTTCTAACCTTATAGACTGCTGGTTCTATATCGGATGTAAAGCGGGTATTAATAAACCTGCTGTTTCTTCCATCCCCAGCATGATATTCATGCATTGAACTGCTGAACCCGCCGCCCCTTTAATTAAGTTATCAATAGCAGAAAGAATAACAAGTCTTGGAATATTCTCATCGAGTACAAATCCAATATCACAAAAATTTGATCCGATTACTGCCTTTGGATCAGGGAGGCGATAATTACCAGTAGCTTGCTTGATCAACCTGATGAAAGGCTCTTGATTATAGCATTTTCTAAAGGCTTTCCAAATATCTTTGTTCTCTACTGATGAAGTTAAAAATACATGAATCGTAGATAATATACCACGAATCATACTCACTGCATGTGTGGAAAGCCCTACTTTAATAGTCTTATTTGTGATCAAGCTCAATTCTTGATTAATTTCTGCTAAATGTCTATGCCCCGCCGCGCCATAGGGACGAACAACACCAGATCTCTCAGGATGATGACTCGCAAAACTGAAGTTCTTTCCCCCACCAGATGAACCTATTTTTGTGTCCACAATAATATGGGTAAGATCAACAAAATCCTCTGTCATCACTGGTGCCAACCCTAAGATTGCACTCGAGGCCATACAACCAGGCACTGCCGCAATTTCGGCCTTTTTTAATTCTTCTCGATGTAGTTCAGGAAGCCCATATACCGCTTTCTCAAACAATTCTGGATGTGTATGGGGACAATAATACTTTTCATACTCTTTCGGATCGTTCAGACGGAAGTCCGCGCTCAAATCTACAATCTTCAATCCTACATCCAAAAGATCTGGTGCTATATTCATCGATGCTTTATGCGGTACTGCCATAAAAATAATATCACACTGACTTGCTCTCTCTGGGGTCAATTCTTCAAATTTCAAATCTGTAATGCCTCTTAAATTAGGGTGCAAATGTTTTACGTATTTTCCTTGATATCTACGCGATGTAATATATGTTAATTCCACTTCTGGGTGGATTAATACCAATCTTATTAGATCTCCACCAGTATATCCCGATGCACCAACGATTCCAGCCTTCATTTTACCGAAACCTTCAATTTTTCTAATTTTTCTCGTAAAAAATTATTCAATTAACCCTCTTTTAAGTATATTCTGTATCAAATAAAACAAAAATGTCTTAAAAAATTCTATGAAAAAAGGAATCTCCTTATTCATTTTTTTCGGCAGTCATTTTCCACGCGTCATAAAAGACAATTAAAGTAGCAATAGCGAGCGTAAAGGTGACGGATTTTTGCAATACTGGCTGTCTAAAAATTGCCCAAAGGCATATAACAACTGCCACCACCAAAAAGCAAATCGCGTGTTTATTAGGATAATTTTCATCCCAAAACATAACAATTGCATAGAGGATTTCCACAATTAATAATGTTAGATAACCGAGAGCAGCCAGAATTGTATGGGGTAACGGGTGAACATCCACTGGAAAAAAGGCTACCTCACAGAAAAGCAATAATACACTAATTAATGCAGAGATCGTGCCAATTTTACAGAATAATTTTCCTCGTCTTGATTCTGAAAATAAAGAGGATAGGGCTTGAATACTAGGGACAAATGAAATTCCCCACCCAATCATCGCAATACTAAACAACACCTGGGAAATGATATTATTTTTCCCTGACCATGCGACAACCCTACCTAAATCACTCCAGTAATTTAGCAAGAAGGAATACCCTGGCGCAGAAGGATTGACACTATTGCCCCCTGCATAAAACACCATTGCGATACTTATCAGGATGATGAATTGGATTATACCAACTATAGCCAGAATGAAAGCCACTTTTCTCCAATTTTGCAACGCTATCCATTCCACCTTTCAAGCGTATCTATTTTAGATAAACTGTGTTAATTAAAATATGAAATTAAAATGTTTTTAATCAATAATTTAAAAACCCATATTACAATAGATATTTCAAGTTCAATCTTTATTAGTTGTGATTCAAAATGTCCGAACAAATTTCAATTGCTGAGGCCACCAGGCGCGTGATTCAAGTCCATCCATCGTTAATTGATGGAATTAGACAAGGGGTTATTAATTATTCTGCCCTTGCTGAGCTTATCCGCGAACGCGTCTTACGATTAGCAAATCGGAAGTCTGTCCAAATCGATGCCATTAAAATGGCGTTAATGCGTTATGCTGAAGAGTTAAAGGAAAGTCGTAAATTAATGGAAGCAAATGTTTCAAAAATTATTGCAGAAAGTGAACTTGAACTCAAGAATGATGTAACGGTGCTTACCCTACATCAACATGCATTAATTAATAAATTTAACGCCTTAAAAAAGTTCGTGGAAGGATCACGTTTCTTTCAAATCATACAAGGCACGAAAACATTTACAATAGCCGCTCACCAGAATTTGCTCCCTTCTCTTGTTGAACTCATCGAGGAAAGAAACATCGTTGCCACGAATAAAAATCAGTCCGCTCTCATTCTCATCAGCCCTCCCGAAATCATTGAGGTCCCTGGGATCGTTGCCTATGTTTCCGATTTATTCGCCACCCATGATATCAATATCACCCAATTCATGTCGTGCCATCTGGATACCATTTTCATCATTTCTCGAGAAGATTCTATCAACGCCTATAAACTCCTTGAAGAAAAAATTATGCTGTTTCGCGAAATCTTAACTAAATGAGTCGCTGAATTTCTCCTCCTTCCTATTTACATTTCTCAATAACACATTTATAGAAGTTATTCTCTAATTGGAACTATGCGATTACGAAAACTAGTTTTACTTACCAGTATAATACTCGTCAGTATTGGCTTGATCGGGACACTTGCTTTCACCTATCTTGCAGGGTCTTATACCATTAAACACGAAACCTTGACAAGCGCCGATCTGACCCAGATAGCGAGCTTGGTTTATACTCCGACTGATACATCGTCAAATGACCTGCCGGGCATTGTGATTGGACACGGATTTGTTTCAAACAAACAGGCGATGCAAGGTATCGCTCTGGAACTGGTGAAATGCGGGTTCGTCGTCATTAACATCGATTTCCGGGGACATGGGCAGAGTGGTGGAAACCTCGAGCGTGATGCCCTCATCGATGACGTATATGCTGCAGTCCAGTATCTCAAGAATTTACCATACGTCAACAACAATAGCATAGGATTAGTTGGTCATTCAATGGGGGGTGCCGCTGTAATGCAGACAGCTATTACTTATAAAACTGAGATCAATGCGACCGTATCGATCGGGATGGTCGGGATGAATGACTCAAATTACGAAATCAACGGCACTGATATCAATAATCTGCTTATTGCAATGGGTGGCTTAGAGGAACTGTTCACTTATGAGGCCATGATCGCCTTCCTTAAAAATGCCACCGACCGTGTCAACGTCACGGATGGAGTACAGTATGGTTATTTTATCAACGGCACTGCTAAAAAGCTCTTCATCGCCCCTTACGCTGATCATATTCTTGAAATAACCGATAGCGCGATTCAGAATGAAATTTGTGCCTGGTTTCGAGATAGTTTTTACACAGGCACTACGCAACCAAATACAGAAATTTACCGCCAGATTTTCGGAATCATAGCTCTCCTGGGAGCAGTTATTGGCTTCTTCGTCTTTATTCCCTATATGAAACCAGTGATCTACAAAAATGTAAAGGAAAATCCACGTAAAATTGAAGATCCCAACGCCACAAAGAAGATATTGCTCTATATTGGTGGTTACTGTCTTGTTACAATGATTGCATTCTTGCTACTACTTCCCTTAAGCGCGTTATTCACACAAAACCTGAACCTTATCATGGCAAATTTCATAATAGGACTATTCATGGGCTACGCGATAGGTCTCTTTTTAGTTTTCTATTTGATGCATCGCTATATCGATAAGGATTCCCGCCCGTTTGTTAGGCGAATCAAAGAAGAAATCTCCCACAACTTCAAACCATCGGTCCTCTTCGGGCTTGTTGTCTTTCTATTCAGTTTCGGCTCCCTAACTGCAATCCTCCATTGGAACATGTTCGACCTCCTCCCAACAGTTCGGGAATTAGGTGCTACCCTTTTTGTTGCAATCTTGCTTTTCCCATACGTCTTTTTGGATCAGCTGTATATTCGGAACCTTCAATCCTATATCCCCCAAGGGCGGATAAAGGAATTGTTAAAAGTAGTCCTCCTCAGTTCGGTCGCGAAAATAGCCTTATTCATTCCGATCCTATTCATTAATCTTGGCCTAGCCTCTATCTTCGTCATGATCCTCCTTCTTGCCTTCCCGCTCCTCGAAATGCTTTCAACGTGGGTCTACATGTACTCCGGACGGAATATCATCTCCCCTGCCATTTTTACCACCCTCCTCCTGGCCTGGGTCCTCGTTGCGGTGATGCCCTTCGGCAACTATTCATTTACCTTCATTTAATCCTTTTTTTTAATAAGACTCTTATTCATTCAAACCATGAAAAAGAATTCAAGGTTCAGGACGAAGATACGTGGTCTCCAGACCGTGTCCCAGCGAAATGATGTTCTCTCGGGTGACCTTGTCAATTTTTGATTCGTGCGTGATGTCAAAGAGGACACCATTGAGCGCTTCCTCAAACGTCAGTCCCAAGTCGCGATAATGAATGCGTGGGCCATCTGGGAATTTGAACCCCATGGTTTCCCAATTGCCTGTTTCCTTATTATAAATTGGAGGGGTGGAGTTTAGTGATTGAATAGGAAGAGGAATGCCATTTTCCAGCTGGTGCGAGTAGAATTTGATGAAGTAATCATAAGTTTCGTAATCTTCAGTTTTGAACTCCTTAAGATTCTCTGTACTCATGTAATTCCAGTACAGGCGGTGCTCCGTTAACGTCTTCACGAGCCGCTCAGTAAAATGAGCGCGATTTAATCCGAACATTATGTTCAGGATCGGTGGGAGCGGCTCGTAATTGAACATGCAGTCCGGCAGACCATATTGAATCGCATTGACGCCATCCCATATATCTCCTAATGCATTCCAATTGCTAAACTCCAGCGATAGATTGGAACCACTCGCTGTAAAATAGATGGCAATATGATACGTGGAATTAGCCCATTGTGGCGTCCTTTCGTTCCGAATATCTATTAGTATTTCCCGTATTCTCCGTGCTACCTCGAGGTTATCCTTGATTTTCTTCCCAATATCGCACAATCTTATTCCAAGTTTCATGTGACGCCGCTCAAAGATCTCAGGATCCTCGCCCTTCAAAATGAACCAGTAATCTTCGGGAATAGATTCCTCAACGTGCAGGTTGAAAATAAACACCAAATCACGATCCATGTCGGAGAGACAGGCGAAGGAAATATCCGTGGAGGGGCCATAAATCATTTTTGTGCTCATATCCGCCATGTCCATCCTGATAGGTAAGGTTGGGGGATAGCCCCAGCGCACAATCGTTTCCTTCAATCGCTTCACTTTTCCATCCCGGGCTGCTTTTGTAGCCTCTATCATCTCATCAAACTCTCTTCTGAGATTTATTGCAATCCTTTCCTCGACATTTTCATATCTTTTCTGGTATACTTTCCAATTCTCTTGCAAGCGAATTGCTGTAAAAACATTATCAGCTAACGGGAGAAATGTTTTTGCGTAAAATGAGTCTGGAATTTCGGCTAAAACCTCGCCTTTCTTGCGTAATTTAAGCTCCTTTAATTCATAACCCTCGATGCTCATTGAAACTCACCCTTTCACTTGAAATTAATGAAAGTTAAAATATGACGAAAAAATTATGATTCATTCAATTTTATGCTATTATTTCTTTTAATAATATGTGTCACAGGACGGGGATTAAATTGCATTCAGGACTATCAAATAAGTATAAATATAAAATCCTCTCTTGAATCATATATATTAAAACCAATGGAAGCATCTTTATGAGGAAAAAATCGATAGGACTATTTTCAGTAATCTTTTTGGTGACACTTTTTGGCTCTCTCTGCGTGAATGGCGTCTGTTTTTCTCAAGATCCGTTATATACCGATCCTGCGGGAGATCAAGGCGGTGATCCTGCTTTCACCGATATTAGACACATATGGATTGATGACAATGCAACTCATATTATGTTTAAAATAGAATTTGAGGCGATCTGGAATCTGGGTGGGTATGCAGTATATATATACATTGCAACAGGTGGTACTCCGAGTGTTTTTGTAGGTGCAGTTAACATTACAGAAAATTATGGATTTTATTTTTACTATGATTATCAAGATTTTAATTTTTATGATGCGACTCCAGGTAATGAACTTGATTACGTGGTTAGTCAGGGTATGGGTTACTTCAACTTTTCCAACAATAATCAGACACTTGAAATTGGGTATAAATTACGAGCGTATTCTGGTGGTAAGGGGTATCTCGATCTTTCGCCGGGACAGACCATTAAAATAAGGATCATGTCAGGTGGTGATACAGATTTAGCTCCCGATTTTGAAAAGAATCTAATAAGCTATACTTTATCTGGTGGCGGAAATACTCCACTCCTCATCCTTCTAATAATTCTGTTTCCGGTTATCGGAGTAGCCCTCGGATTATTCATCTACTATCGAAGAAGAGATATGTTATAGCGAGCTAATTTCACCCATTCTTTTTTTTAAAGTCCAAATCTTAATTTTAAACGATCGAAAACGGGTAATAGTATAAACTTTTGTAAACGCGTATAAATGTCACAAAGCACTTTGCACCACAAAGTTTAAATATTTTGTATTACTAAAGATTCTTAGATTAAAACAAAAAGTTTGAGATGAAAAAAATGACAGAAGAAATCGATTTGAAATCAATTGAGCGAAAAGCTTACACTTCCTACCACCAAGATGGGTTGATTGACATCATGATCGGTATTACATTGATATGGTTTACCTTTTTTATGTTATCTGAGCTGTTTTGGCTTGGTGGAATAATCATTCCCACTCTCATTCCGGTCTATATTGGTGTCAAGCAAAAACTCACTATCCCCCGTATCGGTTATGTGAAATTTGGCATGAAAGGGAAGGGTCGGATGTATGTAGTATTAGGTATAATTATGGTGTTCACTTTCCTAGGATTACTTTTTGCAATAATGTTTGCCGAACCAAGTGCTCGGGCGTGGATTGAACTCATTCTAGGTAACTATTACAATCTTATTATCGCAGGAATAGCTGGTGGTCTTACTTTGATGATGGCTATGAGCTCTGGAATAACGCGGTTTTACCTCTATGCAGCACTTAGTATAGGTCTCTTTATTATTGCTCAAATATTCAATATAGATCTCCTGTTCTCATTTTCATTTATCGGTGTATGCTTTATCGTCCTTGGGATAATTACCCTGATTCGCTTCCTACGTGAAAATCCAATATCCGTGGAGGGTGTCTAAGTTGGATCAAAAACTGGATTTACAGGAGCTCGAAAAAAAGGCTTATAGGTCAACATTCGAAGATGGGCTGGGTGATATCGAATTTGGAAAAATATTCTTGACCGTTGCTGTCAGTTTGATTGAGGATTTCATTGCATTTAGCCCCAAGGAGATCGCTGATGCCCCCCAATAATCCTCCCCCTACTGAGAAAACAAGTTCTATTGCAGAAATTAATAAACTCATCCACGAGCCCGCTCGCTTGAAGATCATGGCACTTCTCTACGTGATCAAAAGTGCCGATTTCCTATTTATCATGCGCCAAACTGGGTTGACATTCGGTAATCTCTCCTCCCATATGAGCAAGCTTGAAGCAGCGAACTATATCGGGATTGAGAAGGAGTTTGTGAACAAAAAACCACATACTATGCTCCGCCTTACCGCAGAAGGGCGCGCCGCCTTCCAAGTATATCGGAAAAGCATGAAGCAGTTTTTTAATGGACTGCCTGAATAACCTTTTTTTTTTATCACGAAAATTTTAATTAGAAAAATGATACTGTTTAATTTCTAAGCAATTAATGGTAACTAAATAACTAATTTTTTTGTTAAAAATAGAATTTAATTATAATAATTGGATAAAGAAGTGAAAAATGATGAGGAAACCAGCTAAAATATTGTTTGGTTTAATGATTATGTTCCTGTGACTATTCTGGTGGCTCGACAAATATACGCAATGTAAAAATAGATGGAGACCTTGCCTATATTCTGCGGACTGACTCTGGTTCACCACAAGGCTTACAAATTCTGAATATATCGGACCCTAGTTCCCCTGTTGGACTAGGCTCGTACCCAAGTGTCGTGTATGACGCCGGACAAGCGGTCACTCAGGCCACTTGGTCAACCATTGTAATTCGAGATCCACTCCTTTTTATTCTTACCGCCCCAGAATTATTGATCTTAAACGTCTCTAACCCTCTTGCACCTACCAAGCTTAGTTCAGTTCCCGGTTCCTATTTAACTGGAGTAGCAGTTCAGGGAGATTTGGTCTATCTTGGTGATCAATTTCAAACGAGTGTCCTTAACATTTCCAATCCAGCTCTGCCCGTTGGAATCCATGTTAATACTAGTTATTGGAGCCCCAGGTTGTCTATTGAGGACGACCTTCTTTATCTCTCAGGATATTTTGGTGCGTATGGCTTTCACATTGCTAATATTAGTGATCCTACCAATATTGCCCATATAGCCTCCTATTCTCCAACAACTGGCGGGAGTGTCAGAACATTCGTAGTTGACGCGGGCTTAGCGTATATCTGCTCAGATCCCAAATTAGATATTGTAAATGTCAGCGATCCTTTTAATCCGGAATTGCTGGGTGATTCTGCATTCGGTGCTTGGATCTCTGACCTCACAGTTCAAGGAAATTACATCTATGCTGCATATTCAGTAGAAGGTTTTAAAATTATTAGTATCGATGAGGACACGGACTTTGATGGAATCATAGATTACAGAGAAGTTTATGAATTTAATACTAATCCCACCAGCGCAGATAGCGACCAGGACGGAATACCTGACGGGGCTGAACTTAACACCTATAATACAAATCCATTGGATGTCGATAGCGACAGCGATGGTCTAAGTGATGGGTCTGAAATATTGACCTATGGTACTGATCCTAAAACCAATGATACGGACACGGATGGGATTTACGATCAGGAAGAGGTATTATATGGCGTGGATGGATACATCACGGACCCGAATCTAGCGGATACCGATGGAGATGGAATTGATGATTTAGAAGAACTGCTGCTTGGCATAGATACCTTCATTACCAATCCCATATCCAATGATACGGATGGCGATGGAATGGCGGATGGATGGGAAGTTCAATACAATCTAACACCGACCTCTGGCCTCGATGCATCCCAGGACCCAGATGGCGATAAAGTCACAAATCTGCAGGAATTCGGAATAACCTCCAATCCAACGACGGCCTTTGATAACGATAGCGACCTAATGGCTGATGATTGGGAACTTTTTTATCTCATTGACAATCCCCTCGCCGATAATGACAGTGATAATTTAAACGCGCTCGAAGAATTTACGGCAGGAACGAATCCGCTTTCAAACGACACTGATGCGGATTTAATGGATGATTATTGGGAAGTGACTTACGGGTGCAATCCATTAATCAACGATGCTCTAGGAGATCTCGATAATGACGATTTAATCAATCTCCAGGAATATTACATCGGAACGAATCCCTCCGTGAGTGACACGGATGGTGATGGCTTCAAGGACGGCCTCGAGGTGTCTTCAGGGACGGATCCTCTGGATAAAACTGACCATCCACCGAACATTTACCTTATTATAATAATGGTGATCATCATCGTTGGAGTAATTGCTGCGTTGCTGTACCTCAGAGCAACGGGAAGAATTTGGCGAAAAGCACCCATTAATGTGTTTATCAGCCATGCCATTCCCGATTATGAAACCCATAAGGTGAAAGAACTTGCTGAACACATTAGTCATAAAAAACCAGTTAATAGAAGTTTTCACTGCGAAGAGGATCTCCAGTTCAACATCGATGAGTGGATGGAGCAAACGGTTCCCCTCTCTCAAATAATGATTTTTATCGCAACTGAAAATTCCCTTAAATCAAAAGATTGTGCAAAGGAACTTCGATTAGCCCGAAAAAACAATCTCTTTGTTGTCCCACTGAAAGATATCAAATTGCCGTGGGAGAAACTGAGCAAACTTAAGTTAAGTAGAGAGCTCGGATTCAACTATAATCTCGCGGATCATTCGAAAGCATTCGAAGACGTTTCCACTTATATTGATAAATTTAAAGCAGATTTAGATAAATTATACGTAGAATTACGGAAATCTAAGACCGTTTCCATACAAATGCTTGAGCGTTCATTAGATTTAAGCGAAAATCAAATTAGAAAATTAATAAATACATTAGAAAGGAATAACCAAGTAAAGGGCGCTTGGAGTATAGACAATCATTATTATATTTCGGAGAATGAAGTAAACCACCGCGTAAAATCAATCAATGAATTGCATTTAACAGATTCCATTGAAGAAATATTGAAAAAAGCAGAACTTCATCCAGATTACAAGGGTCGTGTTGAAGAGATCTTAAAATCTAAGCAAAAAACAAAAATTAAAAACCAAGAAGCCGCCTCGCTTGATGCCATGAAAATAAAAGGCAAGCCTAAAGCGAAAAATTAAATGAGCTATTGAAAAATTTTAGCTTCAAATTTAACATACTTCTTTTTTTTAGGATTGCCCTTTTATTTCCTTAAATGGCGCGCAATCAAGTAAGGTTTAGTTAATATATTTGTACAGCATGCATTTAAGTAAAGATTTGAGAAATTTTTTTTTACTGGTATTAAATGCTTGGAGAACGATATCCATGAGAAAAATTTGGAAAAAAATTATAATACTTTTATTTGTTATATGTTTTGGAATGTCAATTTTAGTGGGCACTCATTTGAACAGAAGGGCCATAGAGTTTAGCTCGCGAGTTAACACAGAAAACCAAAATCTAGTCGCTAGTACTGCGCGATATGATATTGAACAATTATTTCAATTCGAGGAGAATCAAAACTATTATTCTTTTGAACTTCAAGATGATTATTTGTATGTCACAGCTCGTGAGCAGGGAATTGGTCCTAAACTTACTATATTTAATGTTACAGTTCCTACTGCAATGACAAAAATTTCAACATTCCCGACAAATGATACACTTCGAGATTTAGATGTTAAAGGAAATTTCGCATATATAGTAACTGAAACTGAAGGTCTCATGGTAGTGAATGTTTCGGATCCTACATCACCCCAGAAAGTTGGAACATTTTTCGATCCAAATATAACAGGTGCATATATTATCGAGGTCGTGGACACTTTTGCCTACGTGATCAGCAATGAATGGGATCCATTCTTTTCGATCATCAATATTACGGCTGCTGACCCACAAAATTTTACGTTGGTGTCTGGGAATGATTGCATTACGGGCTCAGCATCAGATCTTGAGATCGCTGATGATTTTGCTTATATTTGTGGAGGATGGGGATCTGGTTGGGTAGAAGTCTATAACATTAGTGATCCTTCCTCGGCTACTTATCTTACTGATTTTCATGGAGGCAATAAGCAGGGAATGGCAATTAAAATAGAGGGTAATCTTGCTTATATTGCGAGTGGGATTCATGGATTTTTCATTTATAATATCACAAATCCGCTGAGTCCAGGTATGATCGGCACTTTCTCCGACTTTGGCTTCTCCAATGATATCGAAATTCGTTCTAATTTCGCATTTATTGCAGATGGCTATGATGGTCTGGAGGTCATCGATATCTCTAATCCGACCAGTCCACAAAAAGTAGGTAGCTTCACCAATGATAAATACTTCAGGTTTTTTCAAGTTTCAAACGAGACTATTTATGTCTTGCGCAGCCAAGATGGCATGGTCATGGAGGCTAATGGTATTTCAATACTTAAAGTAGAGTATAATGTCCTTCATCCGAAAAGCATAGTACAGGTACAAACGGGTACAATTGAAACCCTTCATCTCGAGTTGAAAGATGATTTATTATTTATTGCTGATCATGACTTAGATATTTATAATGTGAGCGACCCTTCGAATCCAATTTTC
>JABXJU010000291.1 GCA_013375405.1 Candidatus Helarchaeota archaeon | reverse complement strand
TCTACTGCGCCATTGGGTCGCTACTGCTTCCTTGTTTTTCTTTTCTTGTAACGCTAAATTTAGGAGTTCTCTGCCAAGTTTAGAGAGGGATTTCTTTTCATTTGTGGCGATCTCTTGTAATTCATTTTTAAGATTTATCGGAATTCTTGATAAAACGGGTTCCGTTGTTTTAGGTCGCGCCATTTAATTTTGTTTAGAGTTAGTTGGTTATAAAGTTTTACGAGTTGTATATAAAAGGTAACAAGAATGTCATGTAATAAGATAAAAAGCAAGTGTTTTTGTCGGAGTTAGAACAAGAATTAATAGGATGAATATTCTAACGAAAGGAGAATGAACATTCAGAAAAATATAGTTCTTGGAGAATGGATAAAGTTTTCATCTATTCTAAAAGAATAGACTTCGTGGATATTCGTGGATATTTTTGTCGCGTTGGGTAATAAGAAAACTTCAACTTTTGGGCGATTTCCTCACTTCGACAAAAAGCGATTTTTACCTAAGTCGGAGAGAGTTATCTTAAGTTAAAGAGGGGTGAGGTCGATTTCGTGAGAGTTTGCTGTGTTCTTCTCTATTCTCTGCCCAACGCTGTTTTTTAAGGTTAGAAATGTTCGCAAGTGGACAAAAGTTGACAGGTAATAAGATATTTTCAATAGTTCTTGGACGTTTGTATATAGTGCGATAGTTAACTTAGTGAAAAGAAGGTAGACATATTCAATTTTGAGAAGATATATATCATATAGTTCGTGTTTTGACCTCTGGAGTAACAATTTTCATCAATATTAAGAAATATATGCAAAAGCAGAAAGAAATAAAAAAGAACACTAACATATTCTTAAAAGCTATGAGGATTGCGACGTGCGCAATGGTGGAAAGAAGAGATGGAAAAAAGATCTTTTGTACTTTTTCGATAAAATATCAATAAATTTATTCTATTTTTTTCAATTATTTTTTTATATACCTAAAAATTATAATTTACAGTTATCCAAGAGGTGCATTAACTGAAAACTAAAAATTATTTAAAAACCCCTGCGATTTCAGGACGATGGTCCAAAAAAAGGGCATGGGAATGGTATTACAACCAACCTTGGATTTGTGGCTGTAATTATATTCCATCAACAGCCATAAACAGTACAGAAATGTGGCAGAAGGGCGATTTCGATCTTAAAACGATCAAGAAAGAACTAGCCCTTGCTAAGAATATCGGGCTGAATAGTATTAGAGTATTCATGCAATACATCATTTGGAAAGATGACCCGAATTATTTTAAGAAATCAATAGAAGAATTTTCAAAAGTTGCTGATCAAATCGGTCTTAAAATTATGTGGGTTTTATTTGATGATGTTGTCTTTCCTGTTTTTGGTGGTAGGATTGAAGATCCCTATCTAGGAAAGCAGAGAGATCCTATTCCCGGATTACATAATTCTTGTTGGACTCCAAGTCCCGGATGGTCTTACGTGAGAAATCCCTCTAGCTGGTCTGATTTAGAAGATTATCTCAAGGATGTAATGGGTCATTTCGCAAATGATAAAAGAATCCTTCTATGGGATCTTTACAACGAGCCTAACTCTACACTTTGGCCAAAAGGAAACCCTTTTCTTCTAAAGGTATTCAAATGGGCTCGGGAAATTAATCCTTCACAGCCCCTCACAGTAGGTTATCACGTCCACCTCTTCTTTCGCTTGCTTAATAAAATTATCAGAAATAATGTTGATATCACTTCGTTCCACAATTACTTCTCTCCTTTCTTGTTTAAACTACACATTTCACAATTAAGAAAACTGCGTAGACCTCTATTATGTACAGAATGGTTGTTTCGACCGGTATTTAGAAATTCAGTAAAAAAATGTCTTCCCCTCATGAAAAAAGAGAATATAGGATGTTTTCATTGGGGATTGGTAAATGGTAAAACTCAAACGAATTTATCATGGTTTGCTATAAAATCGTTTAATTGGCAACCTAAAAAATGGCAACAAGACTTATTTTATCCCAATTACAATCCATACGATATTAATGAAATAAAATTGTTTAAAAAATACACGGGGCAATCAGGTAAAAATTAGTGGGACAACTAGAGAAGAAAATTTCAGGTTTAGAGCAAAAATTCAAATCTCTTAGAAAATAAAGGATATATGACACTGATATTTTTCATCTATGGTTTTCCTTTTTTCATTGTACCCTTTATGATTTCAACATTCTTTCTTATCTTTTCTGCTTCCAAAGAATCTTTTAATCCAAGCTCAGTTAGAAGTGTAAGTGCATCTTCGTAATATTTCAAAGCCTTGGGATAGTTTCCCTGTACATTATAAATTCCTGCGATATTATTAATCGCAATCATTTTTTTGTTTTTGTCCCCCAATTGTCCTGCGATTTTAAGTGTTGTTTTGTAGCATTTCATTGCTTCTTGAAATAGCTTTAAGGCTTCTTTATATTGTTCTAATTCCTTGAAATGATTCCCTTGATCATGATATATCAATCCCATCCTATTAAGGTAGGTGGCTTCCAATGACAAGTCTCCTAATTTCTTGGCAATTTTGGTAATCGCTTGAAACTGTTTCAATGCTTCTATATTATTCCCTAAGACTTTATTAACCCCTCCAATATTATTAAGATATGCAACCTCTCCGTCCATATCGCCCAACTGCTCCGCAATCAAGAGCGCCGCTTTGAAATTCTCCAAAGCTTTGGGATACTCCCCTTTACGATGAAAAAATAATCCAAGTTTATTATAATAAGTGGCTCTTACTGTTAGGTCTTCCACCAATTGCCAATTTAACTCTTGGTTTTCTGGCATTTTAAAGATATCAGCCTCACTCTAATTTCTTATATTTAGGATTTTTTTAATAGTTGTTGATTTTCTACTTGTCATGAGATCTATACAATTTATGAGATGAATCAAGTTATGAAATTGAAAATGTCAGAGAATGTGATGCCTGGAGCAGAAGGTTTCTTTTTGAAAGGTACAGATTACGGAATCATGTTAATCCACGGTGGCGGAGGGGGTACAGCAGCTGATATGAGGGAACTTGGGCAGTTTATTCATGAAAAAACTGGATATTCCGTCTTTGCTCCTCTCCTTCCAGGGTACGGGACGACTAAAGAAGAATTAGCAAAAATTCAAGTTGAAGATTGGCTTTCAGCTTTAAAACAAGATTTTATTGAACTTAAAAATGAAGTACAAAAAGTTTTTCTCCTTGGTCACTCAATGGGTGGCGTTTCAGCTTTATATCTTGCGGGAGAATTTTCAAAGGAAGTTGCGGGGGTCATAGCTATTAGCACCCCAACAAAAATAAAAGGTTTTTTAATCAAACTTGTCCCACTCGCTCGCCTCTTCATTAAATATTGGAAGCAAAACGACCTAGAAGAATTCAATCGGGTATCAGGAGGAATTTGGGTTGGATACGAAAAAATACCTTTATCAATCGTTGGTAAATTTAAGAAATTAATGAAATTAAACAACGCCCAATTGAACCGGATTACCGCTCCAATTCTTATCATCCAAGGGCGTGATGATGAATTTGTACCAAGGCACAGCCCCACAAAAATATATGAAAATGTCAGTTCCACGGATAAATCTATAACTTGGTTCGATAGTGACCATGCTATTTTATTTAGCAAAATAAAAATAGATATGTTTTTACATGTAGTTGAGTTTTTGAAAAAATATGGGTGAAGATGATGACTGAAGAAACTACTTCAAAAAAGGTCCTATTTGAAAAGAATAAACGCGTTGGAATTATTACGTTGAATAATGGAGATTTCAACGTATTTGATGCGGAACAAATCATTCAACTCCGTAATCTTCTTGAAGAACTAGAGTGGGATCAAAAAATCCGGGCAATTCTCATTCAAGGAAGTGGCACTCGCGCATTTAGTTCGGGATTTGACCTCAAACATATTGATAGGAAAGTTATTTTTAATGAGGGGAAAGAGATGGTTTATCGCCTCTATAATCTCCCGAAACCGACTATTGCGTTAGTTCATGGATATTCCATTGGAGTTGGGTTTCTTGTAGTTTTGGCATGTGATTTTCGTTACGCCACTGAAGATGCACAATTTTCCCTTCCTGAGATTAATTATGACATGATGTTTCCAACACATGGAGGATGTACCATTCTCCCCAAATTGGTACGAAAACCCTCGGATGCGAAATATCTTCTCTATACCGGCGATCA
>JABXJU010000053.1 GCA_013375405.1 Candidatus Helarchaeota archaeon | reverse complement strand
TTTCTCCAGTTCCACGAGACCCTTGTGCCCCAAATTTGGTTCAACCTCATCAAACTTTATGGAACGATTTGGATCAGCTGCCCTTTCCCAATAACCTCCAGGATTTTCCAGAAACGCGTTGATATGCGCCCACTTCATAGGATCTTCTTGTTTCCACAGACCATTGGGTCCTCTAAAATCGCGGATACCACTTTCAGTCGAAATTCCAGCCCCAGTAAAAGCTACAATACGTCTCGCCTTTTTAATTAGTTTCGCCGCGAGCTCAATCCTCTTTTCTAAGTCAGCTAATTCCATTCCAATCTATTTTCCTCATACTCTATTAAAATCAAGTAACCGTTCTATAATTACTCAATAATAAATTTGGTTAATTTAAAAATAATTTTTTAATTTTTTTCCTTTTTTTCCTGCAATTCCTTTACTTTATCGAGTATTTTTGGAAGAACAACTCCAGCTTTTTCACGAATAACCAATGTTGCTTGCGAATCGAGATGTGTATCAGCTGCTGGACCATGGTTAATAATTAGCAATTTTGCTCCGTGGTTTAGGGCGATTTGTGGGACCATATTAATGGGCATAACAACTAATGAAGAGCCAACTACTATACAAAGATCGCATTTCTCTGCGTATTGGAAAGATTCTGGGATATGATGAGGTTGTTCACCGAACATGACTACATTAGGGCGTAAAATGCCACCGCATTCGCAGGTAGGTATTTGTCCCGCAAAAAAGTCCTCTACCAATTTCCAAATGGGAACTGTTTTTCTACAATTTGTGCAGTATGCTTCACGGAGATTTCCATGCACTTCTATTACGTTTTTAGCATGAGCGCGTTGGTGTAGATCATCAATATTTTGTGTGATGATTACCTTAATATATCCCCTTTTTTCCAGTTTAGCAAGAGCTCTATGCCCTTTATTTGGACGGGCAGAAAATAATTTCGGGGCTAATTCTCGTGCTAAGTCAAAGAAATTTGATGGATTTTGACTGAAGCTCGTCGCAGTCCCAAATTCATAGGGGTCAACTTTCGTCCATAATCCTGTTCCTGGACTCCGAAAATCGGGAATCCCTGATTCTGTGCTGATCCCCGCCCCTGTTAAGACTATTGCATACTTAGATTCAATGATTAACTTAGCCGCTTTCTCGATTTCTTCTTCTTCAGTAACCATCATAAACACCATTCTTTAAATGGCATTATAGAACACAGTTATTAAAATTTACACAATTATTAATCCACACTCTATTCTTTTTAATTCTCTTGAAATTCAAAAGAGTATAGAATTCCATTCAAGTCTTTACTAAAATTATTAAATAAATATAGACAGTGCGAGATTTTATTAAAAATTTAGAAAATAGAAAAGAAAAAGTAATTTTCACTTCATAAAATCAATAAATGATTAATGCAAATAATGTAGCAAATTGAAGACAAAGAGCTAGTACCAAGGTTAATAAGACATTAATTGATGGGCCTGCGGTATCTTTCATCGGGTCTCCTACTAGGTCACCTTGGATTGCCGCATTGTATGCTTCAATGGTTTCGGCCTTGGATTTATCTCGGAATTTTTTCCGTAATTTTTTTGCATTATCAAGAGCGCCTCCACCGGTATTAAGGAATAATGCCATCATAATTCCCGTTATTATAGAGCCTATTAATAAACCTGAAATGGCTTCAGCCCCCATGCTAAATCCGACAATTAATGGTGTTATTATGACTAGGGCACCTGGAAGGATCATATGTTTTAAAGCAGATAAGGTAGATATATCAACGCAACGGGCATAATCAGGTTTTGCACCTTCATTCCCCTCCTTAAGACCAGGAATATCACGAAATTGGCGGCGAATTTCGGTAATCATATCTTGTGCACTGGATCCGACCGCACGCAGTGCAAATGCAGTAAAAACGAAAACAAGTAGAGCTCCAATGAGAAGGCCAGCTAAGACCCATGGGTTTGATAGACTTAAATCTAGTGCGGTTGCTTCCCGTTCTACAACTTCCGAATAGGCTTCGAAGAGTAAAATGGCAGCAAGGGCAACTGTTGCAATGGCATAACCTTTTGTATACGCTTTTGTAGTGTTTCCACATGCATCTAATCTATCAGTTTCGTCGCGGACTTTAGCCTCCAATTCTGCCATTTCAGCAATTCCCCCCGCATTATCAACAATCGGTCCATATCCGTCCAAGCTTAGAACCATTCCACAAACAGAAAATAAACCTAATGCTGCCAACGTAGTTCCAAAGATTCCTCCATTTTCCGCAGATATAACTCCTGTCATATCGCCAGCTGCATATCCAAGGAAGTAAGATCCTAGAACGGCAACGATCATTATAATCACAGGTAATGCAGTACTTTCCAATCCGACAGATAGTCCTGCAATAGTTGTCGTAGCAGGTCCGGATTCAGTCGCATCGGCAATAGTTTTAACAGGGCGATAACGCTCGCTTGTATAATACATTGTCACAATTCCAATTACAAGGCTAGCAAGAAGCCCGAGAATAGCGGCCCCAAAAAATAGCCAAGCAGCGCCTCCCATTCCCCGAAACATTACTAGACAAATCAATAATAAAAAGCCGGCACTAATGATTGTAGTGCTATATAGCCCTTTGACCAGAATATTCCAAGGTTCATCAGTATCTTTTCCTCGGACAAAATATTTTCCAATAATAGTCGCAATGAGTCCAATGGAGCAAGCAACCAGGGGAAAAAGGATTGCATAAATATCATAAGGTTCATCAAGTGTGGAATCCGCTACAATAAAAAGCGAAATTGCAAGAACGATTGTTGCAATATTCTGGCCTGTGATTGATTCGAATAAATCAGCACCTCTCCCGGCAATATCTCCTACATTATCTCCGACATTGTCTGCGATAACACCGGGATTGCGGGGATCATCTTCTGGTATCCCGGCTTCTATTTTACCTACAAGATCCGCTCCAACATCAGCGGCTTTCGTGTAAATACCACCCCCGAGTAAGGCGAATAAAGCGGCGAAACTAGCACCAAAAGCCAATCCTATAATGTTTCCTTCAATGAGCACAACGCCCACATCGGTAGAAGGAATTACTGCTGATACGACAAGCACCATGATTGTTACAGCTAAGAGACTTAACCCAACTACTGCTAATCCCATTACCATACCACCATTAAAAGCAACCTTTAAAGCTTTACTCATCCCTTCTTCTTTTATCCTATTTGTGGTACGGACATTTGCATTTGTCGCCGTATACATGGCAATATAACCGGCGATAAGTGAGCAGCCCATCCCAATTAAAAACGCACCAAAGACCATTGAAAATTCCCCAATCCGCCAATGTATTGCGTAATCAATTCCGAGGGCCAACGCAACTGTGATGATTGATCCGATAATTAATATCGTTTTAAATTGACGTTTTAAATAGGCTTGAGAGCCCTCTCTAATGTATTGTGCAATCTCCTTCATTTTTGGAGTCCCCTCAGGCATATCCTTTATCTTTTTCGTGATATATAACGCAATACCTATGGAAGCGATTGCTATAATCAAAATGATGAGAATAAAGGGAAGATACTGCACTGTCAATAAATCAGTTAATAAGGTCATAAACACACTTCACTAATTTAAATTAATAATCCTCAATAATTAATAATCGAAGCTGAATTGAAGCGTCTCGTTATATAGCTGATGTGCCTCAATCCACGATACAGCTACCTTTTTATGTTTTAAATGGCGTGTCTTTATTTTTCCCAAAAATTCTACTTGATCCCCCTCACGTATATAGGTGATATAACTTGAGGAGTAATGCACGACGATTATATCACCGCTTTTTTTATTAAGTTCTGGCAAATCACTTAGTAACTCCAAGGAAAAAACAATCTCACACGACCTCACGTATGAATATAACTCAGGGTCTCCATGTATAATTCCTTTAATTTCGATATAATCTGTTATGAGATCATCTCTTCAAAAATTACTTAATTTCATTTTTCCTTTTAAAATTAGTAATTAAAAACTATTACTAATCGAATTAATGTAACTAAGAGGTTGTATAAAAATACATTGATAAAAATATATGTTTAAGTAATTAAATATATGTTTAATTGACCAGATATATATTTAATTAACTAAATATACACTTAATTGTTCAAAAGGTTTTGATTTGTAGCGTTTAACTGGTATATTCCTCTTACGAGATGTAAAGGTTCTTTTTTTTAAGATTTTAAATATTAAGAAAAGTAGAGTGCGTATTTTTGAATAGAAACAATTGAGGTCTTTAAGGTAAAACTATTGTTATAAGAAAATGTACTGCGAATAGTGCTGCAAATTGAAGTGAAATAGTTCCGACGAGTTTTATTAATATGTGAATAGATGGTCCTGCAGTGTCTTTCATTGGATCCCCAATTGTATCGCCTGTAACTGCAGCATTATAGGCATCAATAGATTCAGGTCGGCTTTTATCTCGGGATTTTTTGCGGAGTTTTTTACTGTTATCAAAGGCAGCTCCACCTGTATTGAGATAAAGCGCCATGAGAACTCCCGCGATAGTGCATCCCATTAGAAAGCCCCCGACACCCATCGCACCTAATAAGGCTCCAACCATAATGGGTGTTACAACAACTAGCGTCCCAGGGAGAACCATCTGTTTTAACGAGGATTTTGTAGAGATGTCTACGCATTTAGCATAGTCAGGGGTGACTCCTTCCTTGCCCTCTTTTAAACCAGGAATCTCACGGAACTGGCGTCGAATCTCAACCATCATATCTTGTGCAGCGTTTCCGACGGCACGCATTGCATACGCAGTAAAAAGGAATACGAGAAGAGCACCTATAAGAAGTCCAATAATTACATGCGGTATTTCGAGACCGAATGTGAGAGTAGGATTAGCTTTCAACGCTAATTGTATATATGCTTCAAACAGTAAAATTGCGGCAAGTGCGGCTGAACCAATAGCATAACCCTTCGTATAGGCTTTTGTTGTGTTTCCACATGCATCTAATCTATCAGTTTCATCACGAACTTTATCTTCTAATTGGGACATTTCCACTATGCCGCCAGCGTTATCAGCAATTGGGCCAAACCCATCGAGGCTCAAAACAATTCCACATATTGAGAGCATCCCCATCGTTGCTAATGCGGTAGCAAAGACACCGCCATTAATTGCACCCTGAGGTCCAAAGAATTCAGTATATACAGGATTTAGCATAGAAGCAGCATTATATCCTAGATAGAAGGAGCCTAACAATGCAGCCGCAATGATAATTATAGGGAGCGCAGTACTTTCAAGACCTACAGACATTCCGGTAATCGTACATGTAGCGGGACCAGTTTCGCACGCTTCTGAAATACTTCTAACGGGACGGTACCGCTCATCAGTGTAGTAAAGAGTCACAATACCTAGTAGAACAGCGGCAACAAGCCCTACAACTGCAGCACCATAGAAGAGCCATGCCGCGGGCGATTCGAACATTAATACGCAAATTAATAAAAAGATACCACCAGCGACAATTGTTGTCATATACAAACCTTTCACTAGAATATTCCAAGGCTCGTCTGAATTTTTTCCACGAACAAAGAATTTTCCAACAAGGGTAGCAATAAGTCCACCAGCTCGAGCGACAAGTGGAAAAAGCAGGCGTAAATCTTCCAAGGACCTGCAGGAGCTGCTGCAAACAGTATAATAGCTAGAACCATCGTTGCAATTGTTTCACCAGTAATTGATTCGAACAGATCAGCTCCACGACCGGCAATATCACCCACATTATCACCTACATTGTCTGCAATGACGCCAGGGTTTCGAGGATCATCTTCGGGGATCCCTGCTTCAACTTTACCGACGAGATCTGCCCCCACATCCGCTGCTTTTGTGTATATACCTCCACCAAGTTGAGCAAAGAGAGCAGCTAAACTAGCTCCAAATGCGAGGCCAATTATACTTCCCTCTAACAAGATAAGATCGTTGATGAAAGGGGAAACTACAAAAACCATAATTAGCACGGAGAGAAGACTTAAACCTACTACGGCTAAGCCCATTACTAGTCCTCCATCAAACGCTACTTTTAGACCACCAACCATCCCTTCCTCACGAATTTTATTTGCAGTGCGAACATTAGCGTTAGTAGCCGTATACATAGTAATATATCCGGAGAGGAGAGAACATACCATACCAACTACGAAAGCAATTGAAACGATTGAAAAATTGCCAGCGCGCCAACCTATTGCATAATCAATACCGATGGCTAGGGCAACGGTAATGATTATCCCAATAATAATAATGGTTTTATATTGGCGTTTAAGATATGCTTTAGCGCCTTCTCTAATGTATTTCGCGATCTCCTTCATTTTTGGGGTACCTTCAGAGAGCCTCTTGATTTTTAAAGTGAGATATAACGCGATAGCGATAGAAACAATTGCTATGACCAGTACTATGATAATAAACGGGAGAGTTTCTATGGTTAACAAATCATCCATGACTGACATCTTTTTACTCAACTCATTTTTGGAATTAGAAGTTTGTTTTTTAAAAATTAAAATTCATTTTATATACGCTTTTTGCTCAAAACACGGAAGTCCGATATTTTTGGATATGGAGCAACAATTTTTGAAAATCAAACAGTATAAGAAATATTCGTAAAAATTTGAGAGATTTGAACTAGAGTTTTATTTAAGACTCATAATCCTGCTTTGTTTTTGGAATATTTTTAAATGAAAAAAATTTAAAGGATTCACTTCCCGGCGAATTTTTATTATTTGTTTATTTCCGTCCCTTTTATATGCTGAGAGTTAAGAAGAAAGTTTATATTTTCTTGATTTCTTTTTAATATGAAATGCAAATCATACCAGCAATTGATCTCCAAAAAGGAAAGTGTGTGCGCCTTTTTAAAGGAATCCAAGAGAAAAGTACGATATATTCAGAAGATCCACTAGAAATGCTTTATTACTGGGAAAATCTTGGTGCTGAGGTAATTCATATCATTGATTTAGATGGTGCTTTTGGCGAAAAAAGCAATTTGCCCTTAATAAAACGGATGCTGGAAGCAGCAACCGCTAGAATAGAAGTTGGAGGAGGTATAAGATCTATTGAAGGGGCTGTCGAACTGTATTCGTTAGGGGTAGAACGAGTTATCATCGGGACTGCTGCAGTACAAGATTATTCATTAGTTTCGAGCCTAGCCGCGGAAATTGGATCTCAACACCTTATAATCGCTTTAGACTATCGAGCAGAAAAAGTTCTCACGAATGGGTGGAAAAAAAGCACCGATTTAAATGTATATCAAGTGGGAAAAGTAATGGAAGAAAAAGGTGCGGGTTGGATTCTCTTCTCATCTGCTGAATCTGATGGAACATTGGAGGGGCCCGATATTCCAAATATCACCCGAATGACAAATTCTGTTACGATTCCCGTGATTGCTGCAGGGGGAATCAGCTCTTTGGAGGATATAAAGAAAGTAATATTAACAAATGCCGCAGGATTAGTTGTTGGCAAAGCCCTTTATGAAAAAAAATTTTCCTATTCTGAAGCGCTCCAACTTGTAGTAACTCTTGAAAAAAATGAATAAGATTTATCGATGAATCCCATTGTAATAAACAGAAAGCATTTCTTGAGTAATGAGACCAAAAATATGGGGAACATTATCGCCTGTCTTAGAGGATGCCTCAATATAACCTTGTATACCCCATTCCTGAACTTTTTGCTCAGCTAGATCGCGTGGTATTATTCGCTGGGCGTATAGGTCAAATTTTAACCCCACTAATATCATTTTAACATCAGGGACAGCTTGGCGAATTAACGCTATCCATTCGGGAAGATTATGGAATGTGTATTCTTGAGTTAAGTCAAAAGCGAGTATCGCGCCATTGCACCCCGCGCAGTATCCAGGTAAGATAAACCGGAAGCGTTCTTCTCCACCGAAATCCCAGATCTGTAAAGTAACGAGTTCCTCACCATACTTTGTGGCTGCTTTTACTTTTACAGCTGAGAAATCGACACCAATCGTCATTTTTGTACCTTCTAGAAAAACACCTTTGGTAAATCTGGTGCAGAGAGCGGTTTTTCCGACGCCGCCTTCGCCAGCGATCACAACCTTTAATACGTATGGCATTGAAATTCCACGTTCCAGCTAGATAAAAAGTGAATTACGCTTGTGATATAATAATTTTAAAAATTATAATCTTTTCCCTTTAATTACTGTGATTCGATCATCTAAAATAGTCTTAATCAATATACCTTTAAGAAATTAAAAAAAGTTATTAGTGATAATTAAATTTGAGAGTGTGTCAGCATTGGGAGTAAAATGGGATTTATCCATTGCAGAAGAATTCGTAACACAACTAGATTTTTCGAAAGCAAGTGGATTAGTGGTAGTAGTTACGCAAGATTGGAAAACAAATGAGATTTTAATGTGTGGATTCGCAAATAAGGAAGCTATAATTAAATCGCTTAGTACTGGATACGCTCATTATTTTAGCCGAACCCGAAAGGCGTTATGGAAGAAAGGAATGACATCAGGACATCTACAAGAAATAAAAGAAATTTTTATTGATTGTGATGGGGATGCAGTTCTATTCAAAATAGATCAAAAAGTTGCTGCTTGTCATAAGGGGTTTAAAAGCTGTTTCTATCGAAAATTAACATCTAAAGGTGATTTAGTAACTGTTGATGAGATGGTTTTCACTCCATCAGACGTATATTGAATAAATTTTGATGAAAATTCTATAATTTCTGTATGTTGGGAAATATAATCCAAATTCAGTTAAATGTAGAGGTCGAGTTTTTTATGTAGATGCCATAATATTTAAATAGGGGAATCTTCTGATTTATTGTTAGAAGAATTTGAGTTCTATGAGAAAGAGTAGAGTTCAAGAAAAAGTTTAAAAAAAAAGAGGTTTTGAAAAATGGCAGAAGAAGAAAAGAAACAAACGATTTTTGATATATTTTTAGCACCTTTGAAATCGATCCGAAATTTAATTTCAGGTGAAGAAGGTGAAGAAGGTGAAGCTGGCGCGACCAAAACTCTTGGGGAGCGTCTTGATTCAATCCGTGAAACATTAGGATTGAAGGATATAGATGAAAAGATCAAGGCAGTTATGAAAGAAATAGAATTTAATAAGAGAGTTGAGAAATTCAAGAATGTTATGGAAATTTTGGGAATCACCGAGCAATGGGCGCGAGTAAAAGAATTAATAGAGAGAGCAGATATTCCAGATAAGCGAAAGAAAACAAGGGAAGTAATTGAAAAACTTGGAATTGATGAAGAGCGTCTCACGAGCATTCAAGAAGATTTAGGGGTTCCAGAAGCGAAAGATCGCATTGAAGATATCATGGATGTTGCGGGCCTCGGTGATGATTATCGAGAACTTCTGGCTCTCTTTGAAATGGAAGAGGAATAAAATTATTTTTTCTCTTTCTCGAATTTTATCTTTTTTTAATTTCTATTTATGATTTAGGGATGGTGTATGTTTCTCTTTCCAGATAAAGAGTCAAAAATTTCAAGTTTAGTAGAATTACTAATTCTGCTTACATTAAAGCAAGAAGGGAAATTACGTGGAGTTGACATTATCAATAAATTATCACAGCAATTTCAGAATTGGAAGCCACAATCAGGAACGATTTATCCTATTTTAGGAAAAGAGAGATTGTTGAAAAAAGGTTTTGTGTCACTTGAGGGTAAATATTATCAAATCACTGAAAAGGGCGAAGAAATTTTAAAAAATGGCTTAAAATTATTCATTGAAACAATCATTTTTATTGATAACGTTTTTAATTATGGTAGATCCTTCATGGATGAATTAAATATTCTGAAATCTGAGGAAAAATGGCTGCAAAATCATATACCGCATATAATTAATTTAATTGATACATTACCGATGGTACGTCCTCAATTATCTGAGGAAAAATCATCTGAAATTTATATAATTTTAAATAAACTTCAAGAATTGTTACAAAATACATTACAATCGATTGAAAAACAAATCACAGCCATTAAAGATGAGGAAAAAATTGTTCGTGTTAAAATAAAATAGGAGAATGAAAAATTTGGTTTTTGATCTTATTTCAGATTATCGGAAAAAAATCGAAGAATTACTTACAAAGCGGTTAGGAAATGCGAGAAATTTTTTAGATCGATTTCATAAGGAAAATGTGGATAATTTAAAAAAGGTAATTAAATCGTTAGGATTAGAATCACGCGTAAATATAGATCGTATATCGCAATTAACCGAATTAACTTCATTGATTGAAGCATTTGGATATCGACTATCAGTCCCGAAGTTTTTTATTGATGAAGCGGCTGTTCGAGTTGTACTGGACGTACCAGGGTTTTCAAAAGAAGATATTGAGTTAGATGTCGCTCCAGAACGAATCATTCTCTCAGGGAAAACTACCGTCGAAGGTGAAGAACGAACTATTGAGAATAAAATCATTCCCCTTCCTAAAATCATAGACCCAAGTAAAACAGAGGCTAAATTAGAGAACGGTGTGCTCGTCATTACCTGTCCGATTGTGAAATAAAAGAATTTAGGTTTGATTTAGTGGATTTCAAAGAATCGGAAATAGCATTAGAATTGTAGTCACTCCAGAAATAACAAGACCAAGAAATCCATATAATGAACGATCAATAGCGATACCAAGAAGCGACATGATTAAAGCTATACAACTTATTATTAAAACCGTATAATTATAGATTGGATCGTCAATTTTAAGAACAAAATAGTCGAGAATTAGAATTATGGCGGTTGCTATGCTTAGGAGCAATCCAGCCAATCCAATTTTATCGCCAGCTCTCAATTTTATCTCCCCAATATATTTATTCTTTGTAAAGTATCTATTTCCAATTATTTAAACTTATTTATTATAAAAATCATAGTGAATTTTTCAAATATTAATTATAAAAGAAAAAAAATAAACTAGATAGAAAAGAAAAAAAATTGAGGATTAAAGTTATAAAATATGAACGTTAATAGAGGAATCGGTTTCTATTTTTTATAAGATGCCTTTGGAGCTAGGTATATATTCGTGTGCTTTTAGATCTAATGCGACCGCCTGTTTGAGTGCACGAGCCAATGCTTTGAAGATCGCTTCCACCTTATGATGTTCATCAGTACCATAAAGGACTTCTAAATGTAAATTGATATTCGCATTTTTTACGAAAGTATCAAGGAAATGATCTAATAGAGAAACCGGAATGTCTTCAATTTCTTTCTGTGTCAGATCCAAATTTTTAACTAAATATGCCCGACCACCGAGATCCAGAGCGCATCGTGCAAGAACTTCGTCCATGGGAATATATGCGTATCCATATCTATTAATTCCGCGTTTTTCGCCAAGTGCTTGTTGGAATGCTTGTCCGAGAACAATTCCTACATCCTCTACAATGTGATGTGTCAAGTCGCCTTTACATTCGATTTTGAGATCAATTTGTGAATGCCTTGCCAAAATATCAAGCATATGTGATAAGAATTTAATTTTTGTTTTAATTTCAGATTTTCCAGCTCCATCTAAGTTAAGTTCGACTGTAACATCTGTTTCTGAAGTTTTTCTATGTAAAGTTACTTTACGCACATTTTTCGCTTCATTCCTTTTCAATTTATTTCTCTCCTAATATCTTTTTTAACGATGTGATGACATATTCATTCATATCATGCGTACCGATGGTGATCCGAACGCACTTTTTGAGGAGCGGTTGATCACTCCGGTCTCGAATGATAATATTTTTTTCCATTAATTGTTTAATCAATTTGTCTGCAGTAAATTCTTCTTTTAAGATTCGAAGAAGGAAGAAGTTTGTCCTAGAAGGGTACATTTTTAAATTATCCACTGTTTGATAGGCTGATTCAAGCCACTTCCTCTCTTCTTTTATCTTTTGAATTGTTTCATCGATATAACTTATTGAATTGATAATAACTGGGATTATTGCTTGTCCAATAATATTTAGACTATATGGTTTTTGGACATTTTTAAGAAAATTAATCATCTCCTCATTACTCACAGCGTAACCGACCCGTAACCCAGCCAATCCCCACGATTTACTAAATGTTCGCATGATTATGAGATTATTATATTTTGAAACCCAGTCTACTAAATTATAATCAGCGAAATCTACATAGGCTTCGTCAATAACTACAACTCCATCGGTGCTTTCAATGATTTTTTGTAGCTTTTCACTGGAGAATTGATTACCTGTTGGATTGTTGGGTGAAGAGAGAATTATAACTTTTGTATTATCGCTTATACTTGCAAGAATTTCTTCAGAATTAAGCTCGAAATTTTTACCCAAAAGAGTGACGACATATTTCGCTCCAATAATTTTCGTGAGAAACTCATACATAGAAAAGGTTGGTTCTGCAGTGATTAACTCACTAGCATTATCGAGAAAGGCATGGACAATAACATCTAAAATATCATCTGAACCATTTCCAAGAAGTATTTGATCCGGTTTGATATTGAGATATTTCGCTAATGAGTTTCTCGCATCTACATAAAGATTATCTGGGTATCTTGAAACGATGCAAGATTGAACTGCTTCATTTATTTTCTCTCGGAGCCAATTCGGTTCAATGAATACATTTTCATTTGCATCTAATTTAAGAATTGTCTCCTCATCTAGCTTGAAACGTGAGAGTAAATCTGGGACTGATGCTCCTGATGTGTATTGGATATAATTTTTTAAATTCTTACTAATTAAGTTCTCTAATTTCATTTTTCTAACCTCATTTGAATAGCTTGGATATGAGCGTCTAAACCCTCTACCTTTGCCAAAACTTGTATCCAAGGCGAAAGGGTTTTGAGCCCCTCAAGAGAGCATTTAGTAATGTCAATAAATTTCATGAAGCTGAAAATAGAAAGTCCCGAGTAACTCTTTGCAGTTCCACCAGTAGGTAACACGTGATTTGATCCAGCTGCATAATCTCCAACTGGAACTGGTGAATAATTCCCCAAAAAGATTGCCCCTGCATTAGTAATTTGAGGAAGTACCGATTCATAATCTTGGATTTGAACTTCTAAGTGTTCTGGTGCGATCTCATTACTAAGATTAATAGCTTGTGTGAGATTTTCAACAAATATAATGAATCCATTCTTTTCCAAAGCTTTTTGAATAATTGATTTACGAGATTGACTAGAAATCAGTTTGTTTATGACTTCTTCGACCTGTTTTATTAAAGTCTTTGATGGGGTAATCAAAAAACAATACGCATTTTCATCATGTTCTGCCTGTGATATAAGATCAATAGCAATGTAATTAGGATTACTAGTTTCATCAGCTAATATTAAAGTTTCAGAAGGGCCTGCAGGTAGATCAATTCCTATAAAAGAACTTACAATTATTTTTGCAGCATTTACATATTTGTTACCAGGACCTACAATTTTATTCACTGGAGAAACTGTTTCGGTTCCGTATGCCATTGCGCCAATCGCCTGAACTCCTCCGATTTTATAGATCGTATTTGCGCCCGCTTCTTGTGCTGTGACGAGTACAACAGGATTAACTGTCCCATCTGAGCGTGGAGGCGTAAATAGCGAAATTTCCTTAACACCAGCAATTTTCGCGGGAACCACGGTCATTACTACAGTGGAAGGGTATAATGCTTTACCTCCCGGAACATAAACACCGACTCTGTCGAGAGGACGCATCATTTGTCCAACAGTTACACCTTTAATGGTTTCTATATACCATAAATCTCGCTTCTGGGCTTCATGGAATTTGGATATATTTTTGATGATTTGTTTTATAGCATCGAGTATCGGGGGATTTACTTGAGAATAGGCTTCTTTAATTTCCTGAGGGCTGACCTTTAATTGATTTTTAGGAATCTTAACCTTATCAAACTTTTCTTCATAGAACACTATAGCGATGTCTCCATCCTGTTTAACGGCATCTAAGATAGCTTGAACTTCAGTTTTAATTTCATCAAACTGTAATTTGCCTCGATTTTTTACGCGACTTAAAAATTCAGCTTTGAAAGTATCGAAATCCATAGTTCTAATCATTATCTTCTCCCGTTAGATCAGCATTATTCAATTCTTTAAGTTCAAAGGGTAAAATCTGTCGGGGCTCATTTATTACTATTCCTTGAGCATATTTTCTTAATTCTGGGATGAGCTTAAGGAAGATATCTTTAGGAATAATTGTATTAAGAGCGCTCCATCCTTCGACTCCCGCCAAAGGAGATATAGTCGGTCTTTTCAAGGCAGGAAGTCGGTCAAGTAACATTGGTATATTCTCATTTTTTATATTTAAAAATATGTGAAGCTTTTTTCTTGCCTCGACAACCCCTTTCAATACCACCATCACATCTTTGATTTTTTCCTTTTTCCAAGGATCTCTTAGGGCTTTCTTATTTCCCAGCAAATAAGCATTTGATTCACTTATTAACTCTATTATTTTAAGGTTATTCGCAATTAATGTCGTTCCAGTTTCAATGACGTCAATTATTCCGTCAGCATCTTCAGGAGGTTTGGCCTCAGTGGCACCAAAAGATAAGATGAGTTTAACTTTTGGATTAGTTCCTGATTTATACCAAGGAGTTATTATTTCCGGAGTGCTATTACCAAATAATTCTTGATAAAATTCATTTTTTTGTATATATTGTGAGCTACTAGAGAGATACTCGGTGAATATGCGTAAGGGTTTATCTTGAGACTTTTTCTTTTTCAATAAATCAGATAAACCATTAATATCGATCCAATCTTCAGGAACTGCTAAGACAAGGCGAACATAACCATATTCTAAGTCTAAAAGTTTCACAACGTCTGCTGATGTCTCTTTAACCCAATCTTCTCCACTAATCCCTATGTCATGTGCGGATTCTTGAAGCATGGTGGGTATTTCTTGCGGGCGGAGAATTTTCAACTCGATTTCAGGATCATTGATACTCGGACGATATGAACGAGTACCCCCTGCAATATTATAACCCGCTTGCCGAAATAATTTCAAAGTTCCATCTTGGAGTGATCCCTTCGGGATTGCAAATTTTAATTTTGACATATTGTGCCTCCTATTATCCAATTTCTGGTAATTTTGGTTAAAAGAAGATTAAATAGCATACAAGCTGAGGTAGGCGATGGCTGAAAATTAGTAATTTCGATGAACGCAAAACCTCATCATTCTTACCTCAATAGACGAAGAATCTTCTAGAACCACTATATTTAAAATTTTTTGATATTTTATGATTGTTGAAACATTATTAATTTTAAAAAACTAAAAAATCACCCCTCAATCTGCAATATTCTTCAAATTTATAGTGCCATCGATATTTATTCTAACTATTTTTGCCTGAATCCCATGTATATATACATAATCTAATGCAGAGAAGATAGAAACTAGTTGTTTATCGAAAAAATATTTATATCCACTCTGAAATACTTCGTGGGATCGAATTACAAAGCGAATGTTATTGGAGTCAATAAATTGTTCGAATTTATCCCTTCCAAAAAAAAATCCTATGCCTCTTGCACTGGGAACTGCTCCCTGAACCTGTTCTTTTGGATCATTCCAAAGAAGTTGGGCTGTGATGAAATCCAGTTGTTCAATATGGGTAGCACCTCTTTCTCGTTGTTCTATCTCTTTTAAGGTAATAGCTTTATCTTTCATTGAGACTGGAATGCCCCCATGAACTCCAAAAACATGATTCCACGTTAGGACACATAAGGGCAATTGAGCAAATGTACGTTGAAATTGGGCAAATAGAGTGCCAGACTCTTTACCAAACTCTTGGGTTAATAAATCTTGAAAACCATAGTTAATATTCATTTGTTCTTCTTCATGATTGCCTCTTAATAAAATAACTCTTTTTGGATAATCTTTCTTAAAAAGAAATAGAAATAATATATTTTCTAATTGTTGAGCTCCTCTATCCACGTAATCTCCAAGGAAAATTAAGGTAGCATCTTCTTCTTTAAGAAATTTTTGGACAACCTGTAAAGATGCATTGAAATCCCCATGCGTATCTCCTATAAACATGCAAGGACCTTTCTTGATTTTAATGATATTTGGTTCGTTCATAAATATTTTACTCATTTCTTCTAAAAGTTCTTGTATTTCTTTTGCTTTCATTGGAATGTTCTCGACATACTTCGCTAATCTTGACTGCATAAGATTTCACGTTTCAAGGAGAGATTATACAATGATTTTTATTATAATAACATTTATATTAATTGGATGGAAACTTGGGATCTTTTTTATAAAAATCTCGTGAGGGAATCTGATTATAAAGTGATTTTTATAATTATTGATGGAATGCCTGATACTTACGTGAAAGAACTTGGTGGAACTCCTTTAAGTGTAGCTCATACACCGAATTTAGACCGACTAGCAAAAGAAGGTGCAAGTGGTTTAATTTACCCCACAATCGAACCCCATATTCCTGTAGGATCTGGACCGGCTCATCTGGCATTATTCGGCTATGGATTAGATAGATATCCTGGTAGAGGGCCCCTCGAAGCGTTAGGTGCAGGTTTAGCTGTCCCCCAAGGATCTATCGTAGTACGAATAAATTTCGCAACGATAGATGAAAATGAATTTATTATGGATAGAAGAGCGGGAAGAATTAGTAACATTGAAGCCAAACCCTTGATGGATAGACTTAATAATTTGAGATGTGAAAATTTTTGGTGCTTAGACTATAAAGTATTCCATACTAAGGATTATCGTGGTATATTGATTATAAGCGGTGCAAATGCATCCGCCGCAATTTCGAATAGTGACCCAAGAGAAGTTGGAAAACCGATTTTAGAAGTTGTTCCTGTTTCAGATGATAAAACAGCTGAAATAACTGCACAGTTCATCAATTGGTTTATTAAAGCAACTCAAGAAGAACTAACAAAAAATAATCCGACAAAAGCTAACAGTGTTGTAACCCGCGGAGCAGGTGCAATTAAACTCTACGAATCATTTACAGATAGGTATAAGTTTAAAAATCCCATTTTTATTAGCAGCTACCCTCTCTACAAGGGGGTTGCAACCTTTTTAAGAATAGGGGTGAAAGAGCCCGAAAAATCAGGAGAAAAATTAACGATAAAAGACAAATGTGTAACAACAGCTAAAATTATTCTAGATCACGACATGACAATATTACATATTAAGGATCCGGATATTGCTGGTGAAGATGGAGATTATATGAAGAAAAAAGAGATACTCGAGGAAATAGATTCTTGTATTCCATATGTTACAGATAAAATGACCGAAGAAGATACTCTCGTTATCACTTCTGATCACTCCACACCTGCACTTATGCGTGAACATTCAGGACATCCAATTCCTCTATTAATGAAAGGTCCATTTGTAAGAGTTGATAATGTCAAAAAGTTTTCAGAACTAGATTGTATACACGGCTCATTAGGAACATTTAGAGCAATTGAATTAATGAATTTAATTTTAATGTCCACTAAACGCCTTAAAATCTATGGACCCTAATTACAGGTCATTATAACAAAATTTCAGTCAATTTAGCTAGTATTATTCAAGCGGAATAGAATACTCGAAATAATTATCCCATGGATTTTCGAGTTTCATCATTTCTTCGATAGAAAATTCTTCAAAATGGCGGCGAAAAGGTCGCATAGAATTCCCATGCGCAGAAATGGCCACACTTATTTTTTCTTTCTTTATCTTTTGAAGTAAATCTTTAATAAAATTTTGCACACGCCCTTCAACCATCTTAATGCTTTCGCCACTAGGTGGAGGGACGTCATATGAGCGGTGATATATATCAAATTGTTCCTTTCCAAATTTCTCAATACACCATTTATGAGTTTTCCCTTGAAAATCGCCATAGGAACGCTCGATCATCCGATCATCTTCAATAACTTTAACATTAGGATGATATTTCAAGACTTCTGTTAATGTATCCTTTGAACGGCTCAAGCGAGTACAATAAGCTACTTGAAACTCTTTATCTCGTAGTTTTTCAGCGACAATTTTAGCCTGTTGGATTCCTTTAGGAGTTAGTTTAGAATCAAGCCACCCTGTAAATCGTTTATCTCGGTTAAACTCGGATTCCCCATGCCGAAACAAAAAAATTTTCAATTCGTCTACCATTTCTTTCAATCCTCATTTCCATGATTCAGTGATTTGATAAATTAATTTTTACTTCATACCATAAAAAGTTCTTTAAGAGATGAAAAAATACTGAAATTATACTCTTAGGATAGGTGTTACAGGTTTGTCAAGAAATTTCAAAAGTGCGCGAGTTGTAAATAGTGTTCCTGAGGAGTATTCAATCGTTAAAACTATAAAATGTGATTGTGGAGGAGATTTAAAGGTATTAATGCAATCCTTAATAGAACATGAAAAAAAATTTTATGATATTTTAAGCTGTGAATGTAAGCAATGTAAGAAACAAAGGGAATTCATCTTTAATATCAATTCATTTTTTGGAAACCCAATGATTTAGGATTTATAATTTTTCGAGAAAGGTTTAAAATAGGGAAGACTTTTAATAAATTGATATCATTTCAACGAATTTTCATATGAAAAAGGGAAATAAAAATGAAATTACAACAAATAACTCGAGGAAAAGGTAAGTATTACCACGTTTATCTTCCAAAGAATATTATTGAACATGTACTGCATTGGCATCAGGGTGACAATTTAGAATATAAAGTAATAAGTGATAACAGCATAATCCTCAAGAAATTGCTGTATCCTGTCAATAAATATCTTGAAGATTTAAGCTGTCCAGTTTGTTTTAACCATTGCGTAACAATAAAAGGCATTAAAATCCCCAAACGGAATGAATTTAAAATAGTCGCCCGTTGTCCATTAGACCACCTCGTAACAAAAACGTTTTTTTCACAGAGAAGCCTCGCTGAATGGAAATGGTACATCCATGAAACGATCAATATATGTGACCTTTGTGGAGGATTTTTAGAAGAAGAGGTGCGGAAACATGCAAGTTCAACTGTCCGACCATTTTATAAAATAGTATTCAGGTGCAGGGATTGCGGTAGAACTCGGAGTAAAGTAATTGCAGATGAGATCGTAGATCTTTCTGAAAAGCCGCCAGATGACATTACCCCCCCAATCATTCAGAAGAACCAAAAAATAAGACAAAAATCAAGGGTAAAGGTCTGTCCGACTTGTGAAGAAGAGGTCCCTTCAAACCATGTGTTTTGTTCGCAGTGTGGAACCTTTCTCACAGAAGAAATTATCTAAATAACTTATTAAAATTGGAAAAATTGTTTTATAAAAGGAGAATTCCAATTTTTTACTTTTAATTCCTCATAAAATTGTAAGACCGATCTTCTAGATTTTTTAAAAATTATTAAATAGAGAAGAAGGGGTAATTTTAATTACGACATTAATTTTACTTCAAAGTTATAAGATGGAGTTGATTTTTTGATCAGGGAAGCAAGATATGCGGGAAGTTGGTATGATGGTTCGGAGTCCGCTTTAAAAGAATCATTAAAAAGATTTTTTGAAGAAGACGAGAGAGGACCAAAGAAAATCCCTGAGATAAATGGAGATGGGGAGCGGAATATTGTAGCGATAGTGAGTCCGCATGCAGGATATGTGTATTCTGGAGCAATTGCAGCGCATGCATACGCGGAACTAGCAATTGATGGGAAACCTGATTTGTTTATCGTGGTCGGTATTGATCACCAGGGTTATGGAGCAGCCCCTGCATCAATTCAATCTGAGGGGGGTTGGCAAACGCCCTTGGGGACCGCAAAAATTAATGCTGAAGTAGCAAAAAAGATTTTATCAAAATCCCAAAAATTAGCAGATTCACCAAGAGCGCACAGCGCAGAACATTCTTTAGAACTTCAGCTTCCATTCATACAATATATTTACGGGGAAATTGAATTTATACCAATTATTATTTCGACCGGCTCGTTATCTGCTTTTCAGGAAGTGGGAAAAGCAATAGCGGAAGGATGTAAAGATGAAAATATTGTTTTAATTGCATCCACCGATTTTACACATTTCGAATCAGCAGAGTCTGCAAAAAACCAAGATCAAAAGGCGATTGATGCGATTCTTAAATTAAATGAGGAGCTATTGTATAATACAGTAAAACAAAATGGAATTACAATGTGTGGTTATGGTTCCACATCTACTGTTATAAGAGCTGCTCGTGAATTAGGGGCTAAAGAAGCAGTTTTATTAAAATACGGCAATTCTGGAGAAGTAAGTGGGGATCATCACTCTGTGGTAGGATATGGCAGTTTAAAAATAATTAAATAATATTCTATCTTTTTAAGAATCATGGTTCTCACATTTCATTCCACGAATTATAACACGCCAAAGGTGGACTTCAAGACAGCTTTACTAACGGGGTTAGCCTTAGATAAAGGTTTATACACTCCTGATGAATATCCTCAATTCCAAGAAAATGAATTATTTGAAATGTCCGATTTGGATTATCCGGAATTAGCTTACAGGGTTCTTTCAAAGCTGATAGGTGATCAACTTCCACTCAATGTGTTGAGGAATATAACAAGAGATGCTTATAACTTTCCCGTTCCAGTCGATAAAATTCATAGAAACTGGTATGTTTTACGACTAGATAAAGGTCCCACGGCGTCTTTTAAGGATTTTGCCGCAAGAGTCATGGCAAGGTTAATGCAATATTTCTCGAAACAAGAAAATCGTGACTTATTAATCCTCACCGCGACGTCTGGAGATACAGGGGGTGCTGTGGCTTCGGCATTTTATGGGATGGACAACATCCGAGTGGCAGTCTTGTTTCCAATCAATGAGGTATCAGATAGGCAACGCAAACAAATGACAACCCTTGGTAAAAACGTGACGGCTGTGGCGATCAAGGGTAAGTTCGACGATTGTCAAGCACTTGTAAAGAGAGCTTTCGGTGATCCCGATTTAAAAGGTTTAAACTTCTCATCTGCAAATTCTATCAACGTGGGAAGGTTGTTACCTCAAAGTATTTATTATTTTTGGGGATTTTTCCATGTGAATGAGCAAAAAATTAAAGCAGGATCCTTTGATCCAGTTATTATTTCTATACCATCTGGCAACTTTGGAAATTTAGTGGGAGGTTTTATTGCAAAAAACATGGGATTGCCTGTCAAAAAGTTCATCGCGGCCGTGAATGAAAATGACGCAGTGCCGATTTTTTTGAGAACAGGCAAATATAAAAAGGTTGTACCCTCTAGAAAATGTTTAAGTAATGCCATGAATGTAGGGCATCCATCAAATCTTGCCAGAATTGTTGACCTTTTCGGGGGAGTCATGGATCAGGATGGAAACATTCCTAGGATGCCGCACTTAAATTGGTTAAGGCGGGAATTAGACAGTTTTAGCATAAGTGACGAGGAAACAAAAGAAATAATTGCATATGTTTATGAGAAATACGAATATGTTCTTGAACCACACGGCGCTGTTGGTTGGGGCGGTCTGATGAGGTATTTAGAGAAAAACAGAACAAAACTTCCCTGTATTGCTTTTGAAACTGCCGATCCTGCGAAGTTTCCTGATGAAATTCAAAAGATTTTAGGTATCAATCCAGTTATGCCACTGACCTTAAAGGAAATGCAAGCAAAAGAAGAAAATTTTGTACATTTAGAAAAGAATTATGGAGCTTTCAAGAAATTTCTAAATGAGCAATTTTCCAAAGAAATCATTGCTCAATGAGAGAAATTAATTACCAGCAAAAGGGGAACAGAAAACAGCTACCTAAAGTAAATAAATTTCAATAAAAATCGCTAAAATAATTTTTACTTTTTTCTAGCACGCTTTGCGCAAAAGAGCGATTTGCGCATTTTACTTGGGCAGATTTATAATAGATGGTAGCGTACTGTTTTGTGATTTGTAATAGAGGGTACAAATTGAAAAGTATTAAAACCGTTCGCCTCACTTCTTTTCAACTGACCAAGCGCAAGTGCGACAAAATCGCACTCGCGATCTCCAGCTTCAAGGATTCGGTGAATTTCTTGATCGCAAAGTCTGTCGACAACCCCTTGTTCCAGAAAGTGTCCAAGAAAGGCAATATCTACTACAATTATTCTTCTTACCCCAAAATTCGCAAGAGCTTCTATTTCGAATGGAAAGCGAAATTCCCCAGCTTCCATACCCACTATTGCCATTTCGCCGCCCGCATCACGAAAGATATTTTGCGGTCGTGGAATTCGTGGTGCTTAAAGAAAAAAAGACGCCTTCCTAATCCCGTATATAAAAAGAATTCGATGAGATTAGAAGAATGTCTCTGCTATCTTGATGGGAACTACGTGGTGCTGATAATCGAACCGCGAAGCAAGTTATTCATTCCTTTTCACCCGACGCGTCATTTCGATGAATTAAAAACGAATACACCCGGCGAAATTACCTTAAAATTCAATCCAGACCGCACGGTGGACATCTTCATCCCATTTAGTCGAGAGGTTCAAGCACGAAAAAATAAATCCCTCCTCTTCATTGATACGAATGAGCGCAGTGTGGATTTCCTGCTGGTCGATGAAACGAGAGCACAGAGCAGATCACTGGACACATCCCAGCTTTCCACCACGCATTTCACGTACTCCCTAAAGCGACGGAACATTTCCCAAAAAATCGCCCAAGACTCAAAATATCAACCACAAAACCGAAAAGCTTTACTCGATAAATACGGTAAACGGGAACGGAATAAGACCGCCAACATGCTGCACGCAGTGACCAATGAGATCGCGCAAATGGTTGAGGAAAATGGGGCCATGGTCGTCCTCGAAGATTTAACGAACATTCGGCAATCCATGA
>JABXJU010000290.1 GCA_013375405.1 Candidatus Helarchaeota archaeon | reverse complement strand
CGGTTATATTGCCCAACTTGCTTTATTAGCTGGTTTTGATAAAGTAACGATAAACGATGTAAAAATGGAACCGATTGAAAAATGTGTAGGTAGAATTGAAAATGGTGCCTATGAGAAAAAAGAGGGGCTAAGAGCGCTTGAGTCTGCTGGAAAATTAGGAGATGGAATAACAGCCGATATTCTCTTGGGACGATTAGAAAAAGAAATAGATTTAGCAAAAGCTGTTGAAGATGCTGATTTTGTATTTGAGGCAGTTCCTGAAATTATGAAAATTAAGCAAGAAGTTTTTAGAAAGTTAGGCGAATATGCTCCCGCACATGCAATCCTTGCATCAAATTCTTCAACATTAAGCATAACAAAAATAGGGGCACATTCAGGAAGATCTGAACAAGTAATTGGCATGCATTTTTTTATCCCGCTATTTGGAAATAGATTAATTGAATTAATTAGAGGAAAACAAACTTCTGATGAAGTTATGGATACCTGTATCGCAATTGGTGAAAAATTTCCTTGCCCTTATTATAAAAATGAAATGTATATTGCTCGAATTGAAAAAGAGAGCCCAGGATTTATTATGAATAGAACTTTTGGTGTTCTTGGTATTTACTTAAGTTGGCTTACTGAACAAGCTCTTGAAAAAGGGATCATGTGGGAAGAGCTTGAGGCAGGTGTGGCATTTACTGGAGATCAAATGGGGTGGATCGCCCTCCTTGATTACAGCGGATTAGACATTATCTGTGATAGCCTAAATTACTTGCATGAAGCACTCACTCCTGACATTGAGGCAAAAAGATTTTTGTTGATATGGTTGAAGCGGGAAATCTTGGAGCCAAAACTGGAAAAGGTTTTTTAAAATGGACTAGTGGCAAGATACCAAAAATGGACACCACAGAAAATGTCGGTTTGGCTACAATAGAACAGACCGGTTTGGTTAGAATGGAAGAGTTAATAGATATTCTAATGGCAATTATGTTAAATGAAGGGTGTAGATTATTAGAAGAAGGAGTTATAAGCGGGTATAGGGTGTTTAGCAAGGTAATGATGGCAATGAACCTGCCAAGTCCATTTAGTATGGCCAGAAGAAATTATGAAAAATGGTCAATTCTTTTAGATAAGATAGCAGAAAAAATTGGCAAGCCTTATCTCAAGCCATGCAATTTAATGAAATCTGGAGACTTTTTACAAATGAAAAAATAAACGATGGTGATTTTATTGGTTATACTTCGTTGCTGTGGGCAGAGTTGTATCGAAATAAAGGGAAATGATGTGACTATTGCTACAGATCCTGTAGTAAGTTCCACAGAAGTTTTGGTTTTAAAATTCCCTGGAGGGAATTAATCAAATGAGGGGTCAGACAATAGCAGAAAAAATATTAGCGGCTCACTCTCTTTCTGGGAGTGATATTAAACCGGATGATATCATCATCGCTAAAATAGATTTAATAATGAGCCATTTAGGAACTGGAAAGGTTGCCTTGGATTTTACCAAGATAAAACCTGCTAGAAAACGCAAGATCTTCGACCCAAATAAAATTGTTATAATTTTGGATCATTACAATCCCGCTCCATCTGAAAGGTTCGCTTTAATTCATGATGTTATCCGAAGATTCGTTAAAAAACAAGGAATTGAAAACTTCTATGATATTAAGGAAGGAATTTGCCATCAAGTTTTACCTGAAAAAGGACATATTAGGCCCGGCATGTTGATTGTCGGTGGTGATAGCCATACCACTACATATGGCGCTTTTAATGCGGCTAGTTGTGGTCTCGGTAATACAGATCTTTTTTACGCCTATGTAAAAGGAGAGCTTTGGTTTAGGGTGCCTCATTCGATTAAATTTAATATAACCGGAAAGTTGTCGTATAACGTAATGAGCAAAGATATAATTATCAAGATAGCTGGAGATTATTCTGCGGAAGTGGCGCGATATAAATCTATAGAATTTGTAGGGGACTCAGTAGAAAACCTAAGCATCGCATCAAGAATGACGATGTCCAATTTTGCTCTTGAACTGGGAGCAAAGTTTGCTTTTGGAGTTCCTGATCAAAAAGTTGTAGATTGGATTAAAGAAAAAACCCCCGAACCGTTTGAATTGGTTAAACCTGATCCGGATGCAGTCTATGAAAAGACTTACGAAATGGATGTTAGCGATTTAGAGCCTCAAATTTCTTGCCCGCACACAGTTGATAATGTAAAACCAATTTCTGAAGTTGCCGGGATTAAAATCAATCAGGCATTTTTAGGTTCGTGTACTAATGGAAGATTCGAGGATTTGGAAATAGCCGCTAATATCATAGAAGGAAGACGAATTCATAACGATGTTCGAATGATAGTGACTCCTGCTTCACAGCAAATTTGGCTTAAGGCCGCTAAATCTGGGATTGCTGAGAGATTAATTAACGCAGGTGCTATCATTACAAATCCGAGTTGTGGTGCTTGTTTTGGAGCTGTTGGTGGAGTTCTTGCTCCAGGGGAAAAATGTATCTCTAGTTCTAATAGGAATTTTCAAGGGCGGATGGGAAGTTCGTCGGCAGAAGTTTATTTAGGTTCTCCTGCTACTGTCGCAGCTTCGGCTCTACAAGGAGAAATAACCGATCCGAGGGATTTTTAAGAGGTGATGAAATGGCAGTATTATTAAGTAGAAAAAAAGCAGTTAAAGAATATAGTGAGAATATTAAAGGTAAGGTTTGGGTTTTCCCGGACAATGTAGATACAGATGTAATTTCCCCCGCTCGATATATGGACGATATACAAGCAACGCTGAAACATACTTGCGAAACTCTAATTAAACAGTTTCCAATTGAAGTTCAAGAAGGGGATATAATTGTTGCAGGAAGGAATTTTGGTTGTGGTTCAAGTAGAGAGACAGCCCCAGTAATCCTTCAAGAGAAAGGAATTGTTGCGATTATCGCTGAATCTTTTGCGAGAATCTTTTATAGAACTTCTATAGCTCGAGCACTTCCTGTTATAGAAGTGAAAGGAATTTCAAAGGAATTTCTAATGGGTGATGAAATAGCGATTAACATCCCCAATGCTGAAATTATAAATTTAAGAACAAAGAAAAAACTAAAAGGTGAAAAAATCCATCCTATTTTACTGAATTTGCTTAAAAATGGAGGTTTGGAAAAGCAACTTCTTGTAGAATTAAAGGAAAGCAAATAAATGAATAAATGAGAGGAATATTATGAAAGAGTTCAAAACACTAAATGATTTAATTGATGAAAAAGAGCTGATTATGGTTCCTGGGGCATTAGATGCACTTACAGCTAAGCTAGTAGAAGAACAAGGTTTTGATGCGGTTCATATGACCGGCTTTGGAACTTCTGTTTCCAATTTCGGACTTCCAGATAGAGGTTTGATTACTCTGACAGAAATGGTTCAGACTGCATCTCGGATGGTTGATTCGATTAACATCCCATTGATTGCGGATGCTGAAACGGGTTTTGGCAACCCGCTTAATGTCGTTAGAACTGTTAAACAATTCGAAAAAGCGGGAGTTGCTGGACTTCATATTGAGGATCAAGTCTGGCCAAAAAGATGTGGACATATGGCAGGAAAAAGCGTAATAGAAGTCGATGAAATGGTTGGAAAAATAAGGGCTGCAGTTGATACTCGAAAAAAAAGAAATTTTGTTATTATAGCAAGAACTGACGCTTTAGCTACCCATGGATTTGACCATGCGATAGAACGTTGTAAAATTTACGCTGAGGCTGGAGCAGATATGCTTTTTATTGATGGGGTAAAAAGGATGGCCCATATCAAAAAAATACCAAAACTTCTGAAAGATAAGCCCAACATCATCAATATGGGGCCATTAACTCCGAATTTGTCAGCAGATGAATTAAAAAAGTTAGGCTATTCCATAGCTGCTTATCCTGGCCTATGTCTTATAGCAAAAATTCTAGCATGCAGAGAAGACCTCAAAAGGCTCAAAGAAACTGGACGCCAGAGAGACTTTATAGAGATTGTTCAATCCTTTCCACAGTTTAACGAGTTCTTGGGAGATACGCATTATTCTGAATTAGAAAGGAAGTATGCTGTAAAGGAATAGATAAATTCATTGCTATAACACCTATTTTTTTTTAAGATTCTTGAGTGAAGTAACGCTTTAAACCTTCAAATTAGTTATAAAAATTTATAAATTTTTATGCCAATTCTACATCTACCCTGAGAAGAGTAGACCAGCCCTAAGGTTATCAGGCTGTGCGCCCGTCGCCAGGTTCAGTGCATCCAGCATAATTCTGCGTGTTGCCAAGAGAAATCTCTTG
>JABXJU010000289.1 GCA_013375405.1 Candidatus Helarchaeota archaeon | reverse complement strand
TGGCTATCTCCCTTGATTTTACTGGGGTTGAGTTATAATTTCCTTCAGCATCCTGAAATTTTGCAATACCTGAAATTACACCAGTTCCACAGGCTACTGGCTCTAGGTAATAATCAATTCCCTGTGAGGAATTTGGCATCAATTTGTCAATTTTTGAAAGTCCTCTGTCAATATCGTCCAAAGAAGCTTCTGGAAGAATTCGAACTAATAGAAATTCTGCCGGGATATCTAATTCCACTCCTATATTTGTGATAACTAATTTACTTTTATTTCGAATTGCTACCTTAAACCGAACTTGCCCTCCAACATAATCAAAATCGCGTACTGCTTCAATCGCAGAGGGTTTTGCCGTTGGAGTGCGTGCAGTGTATTCAAAACACTTTTTACAGAAATATGCGCTTTTTGCTTCAACATATTGAAGTTCTGAACCACATCTGGTGCAGACTTGTGGGGTTGTAGTTTTATCAGTGGGAGTAGAAACTGCCGTTGAGACGATTGGTGCGTCTAAAAAAGTGATTTCTTCGGTCGCTGGATCTAGCTCCCCATTCAATTCGCCTTTTAAAATCATGTCAAGAAGAATAGATTCAATTCTGGATGAATCTATATGTGGCATATTCAATGCAGCAGGTAATTCACAGATTGCGTGTGGTAAATTTTTATCTATTTTTTCTGCTAAATTCTTAATTTTTATTTTTAGTTCATCCATTTCCGGTGTAGATCGAACTTTCTCCACCACTTTCTGGTCTTCTATATATCGTTCGCATTTATAACAAAAATAGCGAGAATATTGCGAAATGTATGAAACTTGGGTAGATTCCCCACAATATTGACAGGTTGGAATTGAAGGTGTTGTAGGACTGGGAGGCTCATATTTATCTTCTTTCTTGCCTGTGGATAATGCAGTATAAACAACCTTAGGTAGGATTCGTGTATCATTTTTCCCATGGGTGGGACAAGTAATTACGACCTTCGCCCAAGGTCCTTTAAGAAGAGTTTTGAAGGTGATAGGTGTATTACATCTAATACACTTAAAAAAATGAGAATCTAGAATAGGAGCCCAGTCGTTTAGATCCGAAAGTGATAATGTAAATCTCTTTCCGTGTCTATTTGGACATTTTCCTATAACAATTAACTTGGTAGTACCCTTTATAACTTTAACAGTTACGGGTTTTTTACATCTGGTACATACAAAAAGACGATCCAATGAGCTACTCATTATATTCAACTCCAATTTCTAATTTATTTGGGGAAGTTTGTTTATCCCTTTTTAAGGGAGTAAGTATACTCCTTGGAGAGAGATTAGGCATGTGTAAGGCTGGCATATTTATTGATATACTCGTCGAGCTAATTTCTTTAGCCTTCTTATGTGGTTCATACCCATTTACAACCACTTTAAGGGTTCCATCAATAATATTGAATAGCAACCCATGTATTGGAACATTGGAAGGGATTGCAGAACTTGATCGCAGCCTTATAACCTGATTCCTCACATTGGTTTCCTCATCCGAGAAGCTACCAAGCCATTCAGTAAATGAATTTAATAATATTGAACCGAGACTGCCCCCTAAATCCTGAATTATACGGGAAACTCCTTGGTGAGATAATTTTGTCAAGGAACAATCTGTGTGACCAAGGATGATAATTTCAGTAATCCCATCCGCAATTGCGGTGACTAAGGATCGCATAGCATCATCCGTAATTTGGTTACCAGCATTTCTAAGAATTATCGCATCCCCTACGTTTATATGAAAGATTCGGATTGGATTTAACCGGGTATCCGTACAGGTGAGAATAGCTAATTTTTTTCTTGGTTTAGAAGGCAATTTAGTTGAATATCGCAGATATATACTTTGAAAACTCGCATTACCTTTTAATAACGTTTTCAAAATCGTCAATTTATTGCTTCCCGTTTTTTTTCTTTCACTATCTTTCTATCTTTTATAAATATTAATGAATATTAAATATTTGCAATTCAGCTACCTAGTAAATATTTAATACTATTTAAAAGAACTGGGACGGTATGAGGTAATTTCTCAGGATGCCAGCTGAAAATTAGGGCATGAATATTATTTGTATTCTCTATAATAGAGCTGGTACCATCGACATAAAGAGCTAATGATTTTTCATCCTTATGGGGGTGAATGTGTGGACCATTTTGATAATAAACCAGAATAGTAAACTCTCGTAGGCCTTTGAAGATTGGGTGAGACAGGTCACATATTTTAATATCACAATTGAAAATTCCCGACTTACGAACCATTATAGATTTGCTAATTTCTAATTCTGGCATACCAGCAATATATGCTCCCGCACAAATTCCAAGATAGTAGCCCTTTTTTTCAATTAAAAAATTCTGAATGGCTTCACATCCTTTACGTCTTAAACCTGGTATGTAGCGCGCGGTGTAACCACCCGGCATAATGAGTAGTTCAAAGTTCTCTAGGATTCCATTTTGCACATCAGAAGCATTTATCATCTGATGAGCAATTCTATTTTTTTGTAAAACTATTTCAACATCTTTTGCTAATTCTGCCCCAGGACCTTTATAAAGTGCAATTTTAATTCTTTTTTCTAAAATAGGCAATTTATCACTTTTTTCTTTTTCATGCTCAATATTATTATTACATTAAATATTTATAACATCTGATATTACTCTTTTATAATTCGTTCGTTATCTATTTCAATACATAAAAAAGAGGGTAAATAATTTAAACTGGCGAACTATCGTCGATACGAGGTGTTAAGAACCTTTATATAGGAATATATCTACTTTCATCCATAGTAGTAGAAACATGCTGTTAGCGAAGATCAGAACTTATAGAATTTTTTTTATTGTTAGGTTGAAGATCCGGTACTTATAGCTTTTCTCTATTTTTAGAATAGCATAGTAAAAAGATGAATTGAAATGAGCGAAACCGAAGAATATAAAGTTGTTGATGAGTTAAGACCAGGTCTTAGAGGAATTAATGTAAAAGTTAGATGTGTCTCGAAGAATGAAGAACGAGAAGTTATTGCAAGACGAACCGGAGAGACTTTGAGAGTGACCGAAGCCTTAGTAGGTGATGAAACGGGGAGTATATTGTTAACCTTATGGAATGATGATATCGATAAAATGCAAGAAAGCCAAAATTATACATTAAATAATGCATATACTACAGTCTTCAAAAGCTCTTTACGACTAAATATAGGAAAATATGGCAGCATGGAAGATCTTGAAGAAGATTCTCCTGCGGAAGCTAATGAAGAGAACAATCTTTCAGATAAAGTCTATGAACAGCAGCAAAGATACCGTCCAAGATATGGCGGCGGTGGCGGCGGCGGATACGGTGGTAGAAAATCCTATCGAGACGATAGGAGTGGTTATCGAGGCAGAGGTCAAAGAAGAAGATATTAAAAAGATCTTTTTCTTTTTTTTATTTTTTTTATGTATCTTTTTACCTAGATCTATTAATAAAAACGGATTAAATTTAGCTATTCATTCTTTAAGATTTGCCCCACAGTCTGAACAAAAGGTTGAGGATGCTGCATTTTTTATTTTGCATTTAGGACATATTTTTATGTAAGGACATTTATTAGGCGTTTTTTTACAAAGGGAGAGATACCAACTGGAGGAAACATCAGTTAAGACTAGTTTACAAAACCCATATGCGCCACCAGACCGAGCTTCTGAAAATTCGCACTCTGGCATTTGCCCTTAATCCTTTTGTTATATTTGGGAAAATAACTTTTATTAATTCATTTTGTATTTCATCTATAAAAATATCATTACTCCGATCTATCAAGTAGATAAAAGTGGATACATTCCCATAATTTCATCACATTGACTTGCCTCTCGGATGATGGTGTCCTTGCAGTTACGAAATGCTCGTTCCATCATCGTCATCCGAGACCTTTCAGCGGGATCGGGTCTCGCTACATTCTGAGATTTCAGAAATACCTCCCCGATATTCAGCGTCGCGAGAATATGGCGGTCTAGACTAAACCCACAATGCTTACAGGTGAATGTTTGACCCCTACATTTGGTTCTTTTGCCACATTGTAAGCATTTTTGGGAGGTATATTGAGGATTAATGTATTTAACGGGATGCCCCGTCGCTTTGACCTTATACTCCAAAAAAGCTTGAAACTGGCGAAAATTCCAGCGATTCAACCGCCGCCGCATTTTCTTCGATTTTTTCTGGTGGCGTGGTTTGAGATTCTTTTGGCGCGCAAGTGATTGCCGAATGTCCTTTAAATCTTCGAAGACGACGAGCGCCTCATTCGTTTCCACTAATTGGGCGATCTCA
>JABXJU010000052.1 GCA_013375405.1 Candidatus Helarchaeota archaeon | reverse complement strand
GCTTGTAGTTAATTCTTGAAGGAGTGCGGCAACACCCGTGATTCCTCCCGCCACTAAATTACGGTCCGGTCGTCCGCCCGCAATGAAGGTGTGGTCGTAGAGGGCAATTCCATTGTCTTGGTGGATGAGGTAGAGGTGGTGTACTTTTTGGGGCCATTCCAGCTCGGCAAACCGCAAAAAACAAATGTAAAAGAGTATGATTATAGGAATGTAAGTGAAACGCAGGTAATTAATGATCGCAGCAAACCCGAGGGTTTCTGGAACGAAGGCGACAGTCATAAGCAATGCCATAACCGCTAACCCCGCAGCCCGCCTGGAATGGGGGAGTGATTTCGTTTTCATGATATGGGAATAATAAGACCACATCCCGATACCCAGAACCATAAGGGGGCCACCCGCGCAGAGCATAACTAATTTAAACTGGATCGGATAAGCGATTTCAGTACCTTGAATGGTAATACCCCCAATGGACAACATTAACCCTACACCGAGTATTATAACTACAGTAATTAGCATAGGGGTTAGTTTCTTGGCGTGCTGGGGGAAAGTGGCATAAAAAGTAAAGAGAGTGAGAAATAGAAATGCAAAGAAGCTAAAAAAATTAGTGATTACTGCCGTGCCAATCCCTAAAGTTGGATGCGGATAGGCGAACAGAAACAAGCGATTAACGGCGAGAACTAGTAAGGTACATCCGAATGAAACTGATCCTAAGGAATAGAATTTATACAGTTTCGATCGATTCCCTCGGACTATTCTAATAAAAACCTTGTAACATATAATCAAACCGGCAATCCCACTCAGGATCAACGCGCAAAATCCGAGCCAGTTCTCCAGCATGGACGCCTTCACTCCTCAAGTCTGAAGGTATTCTCTTGGATGCCCTATTTAAAATGATCCTCGACACCAGGAATTCTGTCTTATTCTTATGGATGGGATTTTCAAAAATTTTAAGAGATATTGATACTTTCATAGCAGAAGAAAGAAGATTGAGAAAGTTTATTCGAGAAATTCATTTAGGGAAGATTAAAATGCCTAAACCAAAAGAGAAAGAAGAATTGCCTAAAAACATTCCCCCTGAGCTTTTAGAATTTTATGAGAAATTAGGAATTGCTGAAAAATTATCAATTGAATTAAAGAAGGAGTTTGATTCTTTAAAACAAACGCTCCATACAGAAAAACAGAATCTAGAAAATCCTATTTTTTAAAAATAATTAAAGAAAAACCTAATAATAAAGGACAACCAATGAGTTCGCTTGAGTTAACCTTACCAAAAAAGAAAATGTTTAAAAGAGGGTCATTCAAAGAAGCGGGTAAATTTTTCGCTTAGTCCAGCTAAATTAAACATGATAGGAAGGCGCCAGATTGCAAATTCTTGGTGGCCAATCTTTTCAGCTATAGTTAGTTTTCCATTTGCCACGGCAATGATTTCTTCGAGGATTTTTTGTCCATAGGATTCGATGGTTTCCTCACCAGAGATGATTCGAGTTGCATCGAGATCTATATCATCACCCATTAATTTTATTGTCTCCGAATTTCCAGTAACTTTGATTACAGGCATAATGGCGTTCCCTGTTGGGGTTCCCTGACCAGTCGTGAAAGTGCATAACTGAGCACCTGCAGCAGCAAGTCCAGTCATCGATTCGACATCTAAACCTGGCTCAACCATTAAAAATAAACCTTGACCAGGTGGTTTTTCACCATAAGTTATTAAGCCTTGAATCGGAGCTTTCCCTGCTTTGGCAACGGTTCCAAGTGCTTTTTCTTCAATGGTGGTCAATCCTCCACGGATATTACCGGGGGCAATCATTCGCATGTTATATCCTTGTTTTTGAGCTTCATTTGTGAATGTATTTACGAGTTCAATGATAAGCTCGCCATCTTCAGGATTTATACAGCGTTTGGCTAGTTCTTGTTCCGTTCCGACCCACTCAATAAATTCTGGTAGGATTGATGTCCCGCCTGCTTTGACGATTGCATCAGAAGCCACACCTACAGCGGGATTTGCGATGATACCTGATGTCGCATCCGAACCCCCACATTCCAGTCCTAGAACAAGTTTTTCCAAGCCGAATGATTTTCTCGTGAGCTTATCAGCTTCTTCGCACCATTTTTTTGCAATTTCAATGCCCTTGTCAATGGTTTTTAGTGTTCCACCTACTTTTTGAATATCAATAAATTCGGTGGGAGTTCCACCTTTTGCGATTTCTTGGGAAATGACCCGTGCCGTGACATTTTCACACCCTAAACCAACAACTAGTGAGCCATAGACGTTCGGATTTTTCCCAAGGCCTGCTAAGGTATGTACGATGCGGCGCCAATCAGCCCCAAAATGTCCACATCCATAGGGATGAGTTAAACATACGCTATTCGGAACTTGATCGGCGATTTTCTTAGCAGCATGGGAAGCGCAAACTACAGAAGGAATGATTGTGATTAAATTACGAATCCCAACAGAACCATTTTCACGTTCAAAACCTAAGAATTCCATTTTATCAACCTCTTATGAATAAAACCAGCTCTTAACATTTTTTGTATGAACGTGTGTGCCTTTTTGAATATCATGGGTCGCTCGTCCGATTATTTGACCGTATTTTTTTATCGCTGTTCCTTCAGGGATGTCTCTAATTGCAACTTTATGGAGAAATTTTATTTTGGTGAGAGTTGTTATAGTCTCGGTGTCATTGGGACCTTTTTCAATCACTAACTCTTCCCCCTTAGCAATTTTTTCGAGAACTGTGGCAACATTATCATCTGGATGCATAATAATTGCTTTTTTTGTCATAAAATCACACCTCTGTGAATTTTTTAAATTGATGAGTTACAAATTTGGGAGATTATCAATTCGTCTTGTAAATGATTTGAATCGAGAGCGTTTCTCAGTCTCATTGGCAAGTAAAAAAAGCAACTTAGCATATGTACCCTTAAAATCTTCGTAAAGGGAGTGTATCTCGGAAATCTCATCGCTCTTCAAGGCAATTGAGTATAGGGCTTTAAAGGCATTAATAGAAGATCGGACTAGAAATTGAGAACTACGAAAAATGAGGTCTTCGTTGAAGATAAATCCACTTGCCCACCATGCACCGTCAGAATTTTCACCCTTGTCTAGACTTAAACGAGCAGTATTATAGAATTCAAGATGGTCTTCAGGGATTTGGGCGGTATAGCGCTCTAAAGCTTGCCATAACTTAATTGTAATACTACGCAAGTGATTTAGAACTTCATGTATCTTATTTTCGGGGTCAGCCCACAGGGGATATGGGTTCTTTTCTTGAAGATTCTTTGGTATAGTGCTCCATGTACTGTTGTTTGGGATAATATTCGCTCCCTTTTCAAATAAATTTAGAATATCATCCAGGAAAATCATCTGAATTTCCTTTTTATCTTCCAATTCTGCGAAAACTGCCCCTAAGAATTCCTCCTCATAATTTTCGATGTGATGCCCGTAGGTTTCTCCGTCCATGGCTGTAATGATATAGTAGTTATCATCAAACATCGTCCGAATCTTCGTGAGAAATTCCTCAGGGGTCTCTAATTTTTTGAACGAGATTTGGTTGCTAACAATATCATCTCTAAACAGAATAGGCAGAGATTTGTAAGTATAATACTCACTAATCGGCCAATCTGTGGGACATGCGATACCACTCGCCAGAACCCACTTATATCTTAATTGCTCTAAGATATCAAGAACGCCTCTAGAGATAGCCAATTCTGGTGGGAAGAATCCTTTGGGACTTTCATAAATTGGTCCAAGGATCTGCTTATTATATTCCTCATTGAGATAAATTTGCCGCATTATTTCAGCTGGAGGGAGAAGTGGTAGAATAGGATGGTACTTTCCCGATCCTGTAAATTTAAGTTGGCCTTTTTGTGCTAATTCCTTGATCTTATTAAGAGTATCAAAAAATTTAAAGTTGTAGAGGAGTTCGGTGAGAGATCCGTTAATATTCAATGTGAATTTGGCTTTGGGGAATTTTAAGAAAACATCCAATACTTTTGAATAGGATTCATCTTCAACTTTTTGGAGAATTTCGATATTCTGGAATGGTGGTTGGTAGATATGTAAAAGTAAAGCCCAATATATCATTTTGTTCCCACTATAATTTTTCAAGCTAGATGATTCCTTAGCTTAGAGATATTATTCAAACTTAATTTATAATATTTTTATCATAGAATTGAGTCTGTTGGAGTTAGACAAAGTTGTGTCTAAAGAAAGGAGAATTTCGGGATTGAGATGAATTAGTTCTTTTTACCAAAGCATCATACTCTTGGAGAATTTTCCTGTGCTCTTCTTGAGAAAGAGGTGGAAGACGTCTGCCTTTTATACTTTCATTAATTTCTGAGAAGATACGAGGATTTTTCATGGCAGCCCGCCCGAGCATAATAAGATCACATTTCGTCTTTTTTAACATCCGTTTTGCGGAGGTACTATCTACAATATCGCCATTTCCAATAATAGGAATATTCACCGTTTCCTTCACTACTTGGATTACATCGAAATTTACCTCTCCAGAATAGCCTGCCGCTACTGTCCTTCCATGAATTGTAAGAAAATCAGCTCCTTCGCGTTCAATAATCTTAGCGATTTCCAAAGCATTAATGGAGAATTTATCATAGCCAATGCGAATCTTTGCTGAAACGACTTTATTTGTAGCATTCACTATCGTGCTCATAAGTTGTGAAATCTTTTCCGGATGTTTTAATAAGGCACCTCCGAGTCCGTACCTAAGCGCATCGGGGGCAGGCCATCCTAAATTCAAATCAAAAGCGTCATAATCATACGACTTGAGGAGATCCATTGCTTTGGCTAAAATTTGAGGATCCTCACCGATTAGTTGAATAGAAATAGGATGTTCTTCGGGATAGACCTCAAGATCCTTTTGATACTTATTAAAATTATTTACTAATGCGTTAATATTAAATTTTTGGGTGAAAACTAGGGCAGCTTGAAATCGTCTACATAAAATGCGGAAAGCATGATCACTAAAATTTGCAAGAGGTGCAAGGACTGTTTTACTTGATAGAGTTAAATTTTTAATTTTCATTGTACTTCTTCAGTTTAATTTTTTACTTCGAGAAGAGTACTTCGGTTTTGAAATAAAAGTTCGATCTTTTTGATTATCGGATGGTGTTTAATTTTAGTCAATGCCTGGCTAATACGCGGTTCCTGTTGTATTTGTAATAGAATTCGAAAAAAGAATGCAAATTTCTTCGGCATTGCCTCTGTCGGCGGTAAATCTGGGATATAAGCTGGTAATAGATCAAATAAATTTGTTCCCAATTGTTTCTGGTAATATAATTCATATATTAATGAATCTAGTATCCAAAAATCAAAAAATTCACATAGTTTAAAGCTTTTTTTCGTATATTTGTACAAAAATAGTAAATAATCTGCAATTCTGCTGATTAAAATTTGTGAATTAAGTTTCGTTTTTTTAATAGGCAACGATTCGAGGAATGTTTTTGAGATATTTACAGTTAAAGAGGACAAGTTACTAAAATTTAATAAATAATATGCATTCATTAGTTTAGAATTAAGAAGAGCTAAAACATAATTTGGTAAATATTCTGTCTTTTCATAGATTAAGGGATTTTTGAAGATGATATTATTGATGGAGGCAAATGTATAGTATTGAGAATTATCATAAGCCACTTTAATAGGATAAAGCCCACCACCAATCCGTTGGGTGAGAAATTTTTCTGGAGCTTCATGAATCCATTGAGGCCGGGACCGATGTAACTTGGTTTTCGTAAGAGAAGTATCAACTGCATAAATTATATATTGATTAGGAGGCCAATTTATCTTGTATCGTCCTATATCTTTCCCTCGAAGTAATTTCTTTGCCAATGGGTGATTCAGGTCATTCGTAAAAAGGTTATCCTTTTTTCGACAAACAATTCCTTCAATGATTTCCTTTGTTAAGAATCCCAATTCAAATGTATCTTGTTTCATTATTATAAATGCATTTTCAAATTCAGAGTCCAAATGAATATTGAAAGTAAAGACTGGATTCTTTAAAAACCGTGTTTGATTAATGTAATGCGAATTATATTGGTAATTCAATAAATCCTTAACATTGGAGTTGATTAAGGTTAGATTTCCGGGGATAGATGTTTTCTGAAGAAATAACAGGATTGTTGAAGCCGTAATACCTTTAAAAACACCTTCTTTTAAATCAACAATTTCCTGAATTTGAGAATTTTCAATGATGAATTGACGGATAAAATCATTTGTAGTAGTTCGTAAAATAGTATTTGGGACAATGAATCCTAAATGTCCTCCTGGTTTTAAGAGTTCTATGCTCCGCATAATGAATAATGAAAAAGAATTGATTTTGCGGGATTGCCTGGCTTTCCCTTTTGCAAGAGATTCATAATTTTTCAAGTATTTTTCCTTATAGAATTGCTTTTCAAAAAGTGGAAAATTCTCTCCACGGATAAAGATATAGGGAGGATTTCCTACGATGATATCAAACCCAGCATTAGTAATGATTGATTTAAAATCAATTCTCCAATGGAGGGGTTGATAATTTTTAATTTCATTCAGGAAAAGTTCTTTTTTCTTCTTTGAAAATTCTTTAGAAATTGAATTTATAAATTTACGATTAACGATTGGGTAAATATCGTTGCGAACATCTGGTGTGTAATTATTTTCGCAATTAATTTCCCCAATTTCTTCATTTACCCATCCAATTAAGCTGTTTCCTGTTCTAATTGTCCTATCTAATTCCGGTAATGAATTTGGTTTAAAATCATTAGTTGAGCGTATCCAATTTAATAGACGCTCTTTAGTAGTTTTAACAGCATTTTCGAATAGATCCACTCCAAAAATATTATTCAAAAGAATTTTGCATTTGAGTTCATAAGGATTTATAGATTTTTCTAGTTTCTCCAAGACAAATCTCTGGAGTTGAAATAAAATTTCGGCAGCTTGAATCAAAAAAACTCCAGCACCACATGCAGGATCTAAGATTCTTACATTTTTGAGATGTAAAAGAAGTTGATGTAGTTCCTGTGAAGTAGTTTGCTTGAAGAATGTGGGAAGATCTAAAAGGTCTCGATCGAGCAATTGTGTTATATAAGAGGTGAGCGTTTGAAAACAGATGTATGAGGTTATTTCTTTAGGTGTATAATAAATCCCTTTTTTCTTTCTAAGTGCTTTACTCTGTATTTGAGGATAATATTCCTTGTCCTCCATCTGTTGAAATTTAAAAATTTTAAGAAAATTTTGTTTACTACGTAAAATGTCTAAATTCATTGTATTTAATGTCTAAATTCATTGTATTTAATGTCTTTACTTAATGACTTACAGATCGTATAAATTTGGAAAAAGTTGGACATAGTCCTTTCTAGAAAATACTTGATTTATGGGTGGAGATTGGATTTTCTAATGTTTATATAAGCGTATGTACTAAATATAGCCATAATCCAACTTGCAATCATTAAAAGCAGATAATTAAGGGAAATAAGGGACATTAATGAAAAATTTACGCCTTGAAAATAAAATAGTATCATAAAAACTAGAAAAAGTGTCGGAGATAGTGATTTTTTATCAATAGGCAAGATTCCAGTAATAGATAGTAAAAGTGAAATAGGAGCTAGGATTACTAGTATTATACTAAATATTATTAATTTAAAATCATAATAAAAGAATCCATAAAATACTATGGCTAGCACTCCCTCGATAAAAAGAGCTAAAAAACACAAATTAAAAGCTTTTTTAATACTCGAATTCAATTTTAATGGCCTTTATCATTTTAAAAATTAAGATTTAATAAGTAAAATTTCATAAATATCTAATTTATTATACAAATTAATATAATATAAAGAAATGACTTACATTAGATGAAAATAACGCAATGTTTAAAATGATTCCTTTTTCTCAAAAATATGGGCCATTGCTTTAAATTTGGCAGATATCGCATCAGGATCAACTTCTTTTTCTTTATCGGTCATCGTTAGAAGGTACAGATCCCATCCTCTAAATTTTGCTTCCATAAAGGTGAATTTTTTTTGCACATTTTTGACTCCCAGAACTAACTCGAAATTAGTTATAAAATCATCTGATGCAGCAAGCTTTGGATTTTGGTATGTCATGTAATAAACGCTATTATAAACTGTGTTCAGACATACATCTTCAGTTTCTTTATCTTTATACACGTCACTAAGAATCATCAAATTCTCATCAAACAATATGGCGGCATCCAATTTAAGGAGAATAATTGTGGATTTGAGAAGTTTTTTAAAGGGTTTCAGGGTTGTGATGATTTCCTGCAAATTTTTTGAAAAAGCTTCAATGATGGATTTTCGATCGAATATGGATGTCGCATATACAGAAATTTCATAGCCTTCTGATTCTTCTTGAAAGAGTTTTCTAAGGTTCTCAAGGATTTGATCAGTTTTTGGGTTATCTCGGAGATTTGGATCAACCTTATGTAATAAAATCACAATATTTGGTCTCATAGTGAGTTTATCAATAAGCTCAAGTATTTGAGAATAGTATTCTAAGGATTCTTCAAATCTTGTGCCATTCCAAACGTCAATAACATAAAATAATGAATCAGTCTTCTCAAATAACCTAGTATTTTTGAGATAGTTATCCCGAAATTGTTTTTGACCACCCAAGTCCCAACTTACAATTGGAATTCCCAGAATATTTATTCGATCCCGCTCAACTCCGACAGTTGGTTTAATACTATCCATTAAGTTATATTTTTCATTTAAAATATTGAGAATAGACGTTTTTCCAGCCTGATCTAATCCAACTACCAAAAGTTTATGAATTTTGTCTTCTTCACCCACCTAATTTCCATCCAGTTGCGTTTTGAGAGGTTTAAATAGAAAAATTGGTTTAACTTAAAGAATTATTACTAAATCAATCTTTTTACCTTATTAAATAATTTAGTGATCGCGTGTTTCCAACGTTCAAAATTCGGACGATCGGGGTAAGCTTTATAGAGTGACTTCATCTTATTCATTTGGTTATTGATGAAGTAGAGATTTAAGAGGAGTTCGGGTTTGGCAATCCCTCGTATCGCACGACCTATAAGGTCCAAGACACTTGGACGGACAGTCCGCCCGCTTGCGATATCCATGATATCCTGATTGGAGAGAAGGTCTCGGTGAAGTCCAAAGTTGAGTTCCTCATCCGTAAATCCTTGAATCGCAAGGCGTAAAAGATCCAAAGAGGCAAAATACCCGCCCTGCTCCTTGGCGTACCGCTTGTTATATGTCCAAAGTCCATCGATAGAGTAATCACCTTGCTCAATAGCATCAGCTGCTGCCTCCGCAGCATAAATTCCCGCACGCATGGAGGATCCAATTCCACCCCCATGGAGGGGATTGACTTGACACGCAGCATCACCTACAAACATTATTCCACTTTCAACAAGAGACCAAAGTGGGTGTCGTACTGGAACAACACCACCTCCTTGGTGGATGATCTCAATCGGTTCTTTTGCCATCGGGAGCGCTTCACGCTTGTAATATTCCTTAACTTTGTAGGAAGGGTCAGCATAGACTCCTAGTCCAAGATTTACGCAATCCTCTGATTTGGGAAAAAACCACAAATAGCCACCTGGCGCTCTTTTTTGAGATAGGAAAATATGAATGCTATGTGGATCCCAATCCATCCCACCCACCTGCAATATTTCGCGGTAACATACGATATAATCGCTCGGATCGATTTCATTTTCGATGTAAGGACTCTTCATCGCCTTACGTAGGGGAGAGTGAAAGCCACTGGCATCAATCACCACTTTACTTTCGATCTGTTTTTTCTCACCCGTTCTCATATCCTTGACTTCAACCCCAACAACTTTATCCTGAGCAAACATGGGTTTTAGAACCATCATTTTATCTTGAAACTCTAATCCAGTATCTAAAGCTTCTCTCAACAAACGCTGTCCAAACTTCAGCCGATTGATAATGTAGCCTGCGCTCTTTTCTTCAGATAAAGAACGACATACTCGCTGATCTGGAGAGTAGAGGTTCGACGTCTTAATTGTATTCTCCAGCTCATCACTTTTTGGTAATTGAATTTTTAAAGCATCAAAATCACGCTTTTCAATTGCATCGCCACAAACCTTATCACCGACAGATTCCGCTGGTTTTCTTTCAAGGAGGCATGTTTTTAAACCCAACTTTGCAGCAGTTTTTGCAGCCAATGCACCACCGGTCCCTGCACCAACTACAATAATGTCATATTGCATCTTATCACCATTCATTTTATTCCTTAATTCCAGTATAAAATAATTCTTCAGAGGAAAGGGTTAATCTATTATTTCGCACACCTTCGCTAGTTTCTTTGCGGCATCCTCCGTGAGTCCATCTTCTCCTAAAATTGTGTATCGGGAGGTACCCCTAATCTTATGGGATTTCATTAGGGCTTTAATGATAGCGTCTTGAGAAACTCCTAGTTGTTTTGCAGTTATTGGAGCTCTTAAAGTTTTTAATGTATCTCGAATTTTCTCCCAGTCCATGCCATGTAAATAGGCCATCATAATGGTACCGATCCCAACCTGTTCTCCGTGAAGGGCAGGATGTCCAGCTACAATGTCTAGTGCATGGGAAAATGCATGTTCACTGCCGCTTGCGGGCCGACTAGTCCCAGCTATGCTAATAGCAATTCCACTACTGATTAGGGCTTCCAAAACAATGCGATAACTCTCTTCAATCCCCTTTGTAATCACCCGTGCGTTCCTCATGATAAATTGAGTACACATTTTTGACAACGTATTTGCGAATTCGCCATAGTATTCCCCTTTTAACTTATGTGCTAATTCCCAGTCTGCGGTTGCGATAATGTTAGCAATTACATCCGCTGATCCACTCGCCAGATATCGATACGGAGATTCTTTAATTATTTCAATATCCGCAATAACCGCGATTGGTGATTGAACCATTACTGAATGAGATGTTTCAAGACCTCTTATTGATGCACGAGGAGAAGCGATTCCATCATGGGAAGGGATTGTTGGAATACTAACATATGGTAAATTTTTTTGAGCTTTATCTAAGCAGGCTAATTTGGTAACATCAATAGGCTTCCCGCCACCAACACCAATCAAAATTGATGGTGAAATTTCTTGGATTTTTTTCTTCACACTTTTTACATTATCAATGTCAGCAGCAGTTATCTGAACACCTTCAACTTTTGTAAAACCCTTCTCGTTTAATGATGTAACAATTGTTTTTCCAGCGATTTGATATGTTATGGAGTCAGTTACTACAATTGCCCTATCTTGAAATCCATAAGTTTGACAAAAGTCCCCTACTTTGGTGATTACATTCTTTCCGATTATGATTTCCCGTGGGAGTTCAATTCGATGAAATGCTTCCAATAAAAACACCTACAAATATATTAAAACATAAATAAGAGAGATGAGGGGGGAGGTAATAAGGGGGATAGTTAAATTATCAGTTCCTGAAGGACTAAAAAGTTCAATTAAGGTAGCAATGCCTGCTGCTATTAAAGCTATGATAATAATTACGTCCCATGTTAATATTACAGATGATGGGGCATAATTGATTTCAATCGCTAGAATCCCATTGAACCACATGGCTAATATAGATCCACCAAATCCTGCTGTAAAAAGTGTCAAAGAGCCAATAACTGATCGTTTTGAACCCCCAACTAAGGTATAAACCCGTTTTGCATACCTTTTGCCAATTATTGTTGCAAGGCCATCACCTAAATACATAATTGTTAAGGGAACCGTAGCAAGCCAATAGAAGGTTTCAAAACCTGGGTTTATTACACCCCCGATCGTGAAAATGAGAGTTAAAGTTAAGATTGAAACTGCATAGAAGAAAGGACCCCAAAGTTTTTGACCTTCTTCTTCACGTTCCATGGTCCCGAACAGTTCTCGGAGAGCTGAAACTGGACTGGAAGGACCGGCTAAGAACAATAGGATAGCAAATGTCAGCGCCACGACATTAGCAACCCAAGGATGATCAAAAAATAGGACTGTGTAAATTGCAAATCCTGCAAAAATATGGATAACTTTTCGAGTAAATTCAGAAGATTTTTCAAAAAATTTTCTTAATAATTCACCTACAAGTAACACGACAACGACATACAGATACGCAATTCCTAGAACAAGAAAATCATTCATAATATCCAACTCCTAATTCAAAAAATAAAAAATAATCCCATTGCAATTAATCCTCCACAGGTGGCAGCTACAAAATTTACTATATTATTCTCAAAAAATGCCATTCCTCGAATATGGGTTGATTTCTCACCGCAATGTTTAGCCTTCTCGGTTATTTTTTCACACACCTTACACTGAAAAATTCCTTGTATAGTTGCGCCAAATATAGAATCCACCAAACAGCCTAACATTCCTGAGACGATGGCAATTAGTAATAATTGATACGTAAAGGCACTTGCCAATAAGCCGAATCCTGCTAAAATCCAAGCAAGTCCCCCAATGATAAGGGTTCCAGTTAATGCACCTAATTCACCAAGAATAGTGATTCCGCCAGAAGTGCCCGGTTCAACTGATTTTGATAAATTAGTTATGAGGCGGGGATTAGTCTTGGAAAGTAAGCCCGTTTCAGTAGCAATTGTATCCGCAGTCATTGTAGCGACCCCCCCAATAAATCCACATAGGAATATATCAAAAAGGGTACCAAGAGCTAATAAGATTAGGATTCCATTTAAGGCTGCACATATGGTAGGAAATCCACCGTTTGCAAAAACGTTCGGCCAGGGGCGAGCACCGCCCTTCTCTTGAGCTAATCCCTTGTGTTCCTTTCGTTTATACTTAAATTTTGTAAAAAGCGCGGCTGACAGATGAAATGAAAGAATGAGAAGGAACCATGGCCAGCCACCAAAAACCCAGACAATATATCCGACGATGAATCCTGCGATTAATCCTGAAATAGTGACTATTTTCAATTTAATCGATATAACACCAAATAGTCCTACGATTATCAGACCTAAGATAATATCGACGAAAATGCTCATTCACTTCACCATGCAAGGATTACCTATCGCGAAACATCGACTTAGAGAGAAAAATGATAATTTCTCATTATAAATGTTATTGAATAGAAAGGTAACTAGTAGAGCATTTAAAAATTTGGTTGCTGTATTTTATAGATGTGAATATTTTATAGTTGTATATTATATCTGTCAAAAGTTACCTTTTTTGGCTTTTAATTGCCTGAATAATTTCAGCTAAACCTGCACCTTTATCTTTTGGCACAACCTTTTCGAGGTAAGTGCCTTGAACGATTAATTGCGCACCAGCTTTAACGAATTCAACGGCTTGTTCCTTAGTATTAATGCCACCTCCAACAAAAACAGGAATATCTACAAAATTTGCGACTACTTTGACCATGTCTACTGGAACGGTTTCATTTGCACCAGACCCAGCTTCGAGATAGATCATTTTATATCCTATATATTGGGCCGCCAGTGCATAAGCTGCGCAGATTTTTGGTTTATTGCGTGGAATCATGTGTGCTTCGCCGATAAAACCCGCCGTAGCCCCAGGAGCAATGATTATGTAGGCTAATGAAATAGGTTCTAGATCCCACAATTTTAGAGTAGGTGCGCCTAAAACGTGGGAACGAATCACCCAATAGAGATTATTTGAATTGATTAAACTCATAAAGAATGTAGCGTCTGCACTCTTACTGAAGGCATTTACGTTCCCTGGGAAAATAATTACGGGCCGATCTGTCGTTTTTTTTATTGCAACAACTACCTTATCAATACTTATTTGATCAGCAATAGTGGAGCCACCTATCATAAACGCATCAGTTCCAGCATCCGTTGTAAACTTCACGATTTGCTTAATACTGTTTAAAGTTTGAAATGTCAAATCTGGGTCAATAAGTGACATATGTAAAACGCCATCGGTATTGATTTTTTCTTGTAAATAGTTCCAAATACGATTCTTAGGCATTTTAATTCACTTCTTAACAGTGGCAAATATAGAATTATATTAATTTATCCATATTAAAGTTATAAAAAAGTAAATTTAACAGCCATAAAATAAATCGGGGGATATAATATTTTACATTCATAATATAAGAGAAAAAGACTCTTAAATAGATGATGTAAATAAACCAATTAATTTAAAACATATTATGCATTTTTACAAAAAAATACTAAAAATGAACCAGTAAAGTCTTTCGTGAGCTTGTAAAATAACCCTTAAAGTATTATTTATTATCAAATTTAGAGAGTAACTCCATGGCCTTTAATGAAATATTAATGACAGAAAAAATCAAAATTGAGGAACAAATTGAAGAATTTTTTAATCAATATTTACAACCAGGAATTCTTAATTATCACTTTCTCCATCAATTTTATTCAGATTTAAAAAATTATATCCTTATTGGAGGAAAGCGACTCCGACCAGTCAGCTTAGTGATGATTTATAAGGGATTAGGGGGGGTAGGTGAAAAAATATATAACCCTGCGATTAGTGTCGAATTATTACATAATGCTACATTAGTTCATGATGATATAATTGATCATGATTTAATTCGAAGGGGAGAACCAAGCTTTCATGCATTTTATACTGATTGGTTTAACAAAAATCTGAAACAATTTTCGGATCAAACAGATTTTGGACTTGCTATGGGAATCTTAGGTGGAGATTTATTAATAGATTTAGCTCAAGAAACAATAATTAATTCTAATTTTGAACCGAATAAAAAATTAAAAGCATTGAGTTATTATCTGATGGCTTATAAAGAATTAGTTGACGGAGTTACTGTAGAATCTCATTTACAGAACCTTCCATTAGAAAAGGTCTCTGAAAATGATTATTTAGAAATGATTAAAGGGAAAACAGCTGCGTTATTTGAAAAATCTATATTAATAGGGGAAGTATTTGCCGATGAAGATGAAAAGTATAAAGAAGAATTAACAGAATTCTCGATTTTATTAGGGCAATCTTTCCAAATTAGAGATGACATCTTAGGAGTTTTTGGCGATCCTAAGAAAACTGGGAAATCTGTAGAGAGTGACATAAGAGAGGGCAAAAAAACACTTCTATCGATTTACGGAAGTAAAAATTCTAAAATGAATGATTTGTATGGAAAAAAGGATCTGTCTTCAAAAGAAATTGAAACTGTTAAACAATTGTTAATAGACAGTGGATCTTTAGAAAAAACGAAAGCAATGGCATTAAAGCTGTCTGAAAGAGCTCGTGAAATTTTAGGAAGTATAGATTTAGGACAAATCGCATTTACGTTTTTTAACGAATTAGTGAAGTTTGTACAGGATAGATTGACTTAAATAGATGATTCCATGGGAGAAAGTTGCACAGAAGCTCCAGTAGCAATCATTGGATCATTTTATGTTAAGCCAATGCAGCGATTTTTAGAAACTTTTGAAGAATTAGCCGTTTCTGCGGCTATTGGTACAATTAAAGAGTTTAAGGGGCAATTATCCTTAAATGATCTTGATGCAATATTTCTTTCATCCGCCACAGCTGCGAATGTAATTGGGAAAGAGGGGCAGTATGCGTGGGAAACCGTGTTTGCATCGAATTTTGGGTTAAATATTGGGTTGCATACTTTTTCCAAGGGAAGTGAAGCATTACACCATCTTATGACAGAAATAAAAGCAAAGGAATCGGAAGTGGTATTGCTCCTAGGATGTGATAAAAGATCAGATGAACAATATTTCAGTGATATTTCCAATAAAGGGATCGATCCAAATCTCCGTTTGTGGAACTGGAATTGGCAAAATGTTTACGCTTGCACAGCTGCAAAATACTTGTATGAAACCAATTTAATTCATGATGATTTAATAACTATGGCGATAAACGATAAATACAATAGTACTAAAGATCCGACAAAGAAATTGAAAGATTTTCTGCCCTTGATAGAAAAATCAGAAAAACGCCCCTTATACGACCCTCTCACTGTGGATGATTTTGCGTCTACTACCTTTGATGGCGCGGCAGGCTTGATATTATGTTCGTCTGAGCGAGCTTATGATTATGTCAAACGTCCTGTGTTTGTGAAAAGCTCCACGAGCGTAACGAGTTCCTCGGAATTTTGGAATCAAAAAAACATGCTAAGCTATCCTGCATTAGCAAAAGCTGCTGAGAAAGCGTATAAAACTGCACAGATTAAGTCGAAAGATATTGATCTTGTGAGTATTGATACTAAAGTAACAATTATTGGCCCGTTAGTGTTAGAAGGGTTGGGAATTATGGAGTTCCCTGCCTTAAAGAAGATATCAAAATATATTACGATTTTAGATCCCGAGTTTAATGAATCTCATATCAGATATCATAACAATTTAGGTAATGAATTGATAATAAATCCTTCAGGAAGTACTCACTATTTTGGGAATATACCCGGTGTTTCTGGATTATACCGGCTAATTACTTTATATGAACAATTAACTGGACAAGCAGAGAACCAAGTGAATAATAATCCTAAATTGGCGTTGCTTCAGGAACAATCAGCATCGGGAATGAAACAAATGGTTCATATTTTGGAGGTTGAATAATGGTAATTGAAGGTTATGGATTGCCGCATTATATCCGAACCGTAGAACTAAGACATAGATTAATTGGTTATTTGCATACGAAATGTGGGGAAATTTTCTTTTCTTCTAAGAAACGTGAATTTTGCCCACGTTGTGGGAAAATTGGGTACATTAAAAAAATTTCTTTGGTTCGGGAAGGAATTATAGATTCCATTTCAATTAATAGAGAGAAGAAACAAGAGAAGTGGATTGGAAATAGGGCAGTTGGCATTGTTAAAATGGAAATAAATGGTAAAAAGGTGAGAGTTCCCACAGAATTCTCGGATATAGTCATTCCAGATCTCCCGTTCCTTCCTAGCAAATGGATAAATCAGTCGGTCGAACCTACCGCTCGAATCTTAGACCATAATCCAGAGGGCGCAATTTACTATGGAATTAAATTTCGTCCTGTATTAATGAGTAGAGAAATTCAATTTCCCTTTTTAAGCAAACTGATTGAATCAGAAAAACCAGGTATTTCATCAATCGGTATTAGCTTACCTCGATATCGAACGACAGCTGATGAAATAGCACGTGCATTTCAAATCGATCCTAATTACATTATAAAAGGGTTAGGAGTTGACGAAGTTTCAGTGCCCGCATGGGACCAAGACACTGGTACGTTCGCCGTTGACGCTGCACTGGATGCAGTAACTCGACTCCCTCCAGAATTTATCAAGACAATTGGTATGATTGTGGTTGGAACTGAATCAAAACCATATAGTGTCAAGCCAACAGCAACAAATGTGCAAAGCTTCCTTGGAATCGATGATGATATCATTTGTTATGATGCTGAATTTGCTTGTATTGCTGCGGGCATGCAAATTAAATCGGCAATTGCATTGATTCAATCTGGAGAAATCGATTCAGCTTTAATTATTGGAGCAGATGTATCTCAGGGTAAACCTGGTGATCCCCTAGACATGGATACGGGGGCTGGAGGAGCTTGTTTCGTGATTTCAAAATACAATGTAATTTTGGAATACATTGGAATGCATTACAGCGTTGGAGACCATCCTGATTTTATGCGTAGAGCTGGTTCTGCTTACCCAAAACATGGATATGGTCTCACTGGAGCCCCAAGTTACTTTGCCTATCAAGAATCAGCAATCAAAAAGACACTCAAGAAATATAACATTCATCCTGATAATATTAAGGCTGCCACGTTCCATCAACCCAACTATAACTTTCTTAAAAAAGAAGTTAAGAAATTTGGGCTGGATTCAGAATCCAGAATAAAGAATGAATTAAAACCCTGCATTATCGGAGATCCGGTTCGCAAAATAGGCAATACTTATTCAGCAGCGACTATGCTGGGAATGGCAGCCATAGTAAATGAGCCAATCCACTATTTTCAAATCGATGAAGCTACCGCAGAACGTCTTGGATTTGAGAATCCCAAAAAACCTACATTGAAGTTGGAACCAAAAGATATTATTTTAGCAGGATGGTATGGATCAGGTGCGGCAGGTGGGTGTGCCCTATTTAAAGTCACAAAAAACTATTCGGATTACATTGAATGTACCATCCCCTTTAGTCGAAGATTGACCAAAGCAGATTATACAGGTGGCAACAAATATGTATCTCTTCTTACTAGATACTTTCACAAAGGTATGATTAAAGATCAGTAAGTCAGATGACGAGACATTGAATGAAAAGGAAATTATACAAAAATTAAAGGATAAAGAAATCCGTCTCTATGAAGTGGAGAAATACACGGATGGGGACATTAATAAGGCCACTAAAATCAGATTAAAATTTATAGAAGAAATTACTAATACTAAATTGGAGAACATTGGCAATTATTCGCTGGATATGGCGATAACCGCTGCACGAAATATTGAAAATCCTATTGGAATTGCATCTCTTCCTCTTGGTATAGCTGGACCTTTAAAGGTGAACGGAGAGGTCGCACAAGGTGAATTTTTTGTCCCACTAGCGACGACTGAAGGGGCACTCGTAGCTTCAGTCAATCGTGGTTGCACAATAATAACCAAATCAGGCGGGGCTATTGTGCGAGTAATGAAGAATTTGATGGCACGAGCTCCAGCTTTGAAAATCATGGAACCCCCATTTATAGAAAATGGTCAAAAACTAGTTAAATGGGTTCAAGATAAACTTGAAGCCCTGAAAAAAATATTCTTAGAGATCGATCCGTTTGCAATTTTGGAAGAAATTCAAACATGGATTATAGGACGAACAATTTTTCTTAGATTTCTTGTTTTTCCAGCTGATGCAATGGGTATGAACATGATTACTACTGGGTCTGAAAAAGCATGTCAATATATTGTTGAAAATGCGCCCATTAAATGTGAATTGGTAGCTACTAGTGGAAATATGTGTGTTGATAAAAAGCCAAGTGCTCTAAATTATATCTTGGGGAGAGGAAAGACAACTCAAGCCGAAGTTATTTTGAAGAAAAAACTTATAGAGGACGTTTTAAAGACTACGCCTGAAGCCATGGTTGAGATTGTTTATCGAAAAATTTATTTAGGGACAGGGCAAGCAGCAGCTTATGGCTTAAATTCACAGGTTTCGAATATTCTTGCAGCTATCTTCATTGCTACTGGACAAGATCCAGCTCAAATTGTTGAAGGATCAATGGGTATCGTGAGTGCGGAAATTTTAGAGAACGGGGACCTTTACTTCGCTTTAATGATCCCCAGCCTAGAAATTGGGACAACTGGCGGAGGCACTCATCTTCCGACTCAACGGGAAGCTCTTAGCATTATGGATTGCTATGGTTATTATAAAGACCGCCCTCCAGGAAAAAAAGGTCTAAAATTTGGTGAAATTATTACAGCTGCAGCACTTGCTGGAGAAATTAGCCTTTGTGGGGCTTTAGCAGCAGGTCATCTCGCAAGCGCTCATGAAAAATTAGGACGCGGGAAAAGGAGTTAACAAACTAGTTCTCGGAGCCGTGAGGACAATAGCAAAAGAAACAGAAAACCGTAAATTGGAACATATCAAAATTTGTTTAAATCAAAACGTGGAATTTAAAACTAAATCAGCTGGATTTCAAGATATTGAGCTGATTCATCAAAGTTTGCCTGAACTCGATTACCAAGCAATTGATTTAACCACTCATTTGTTTGAGAGAAAATTTGATTACCCAATCTTAATCAATGCTATGACAGGTGGACATCCGGAAAGTATTAAAATTAATAAAACCCTTGCCCAAATCGCGTCTGAATTTAATATTCCAATGGAAGTTGGAAGTCAGAGAGCCGCAATCGAAAATGAAAAGCTTATTAGTACCTATAGAATTGCACGTGAAGCATCTCAATCTGCAGCAGGGGAAATTTTCTTAATTGGAAATATCGGTGGAGGGCAACTTGTTAAAGGTTATGGTATCCGAGAAATTAATAAGAGCATAGAAATGATTGATGCAGATGCCTTAGCGATTCACCTCAATCCACTTCAAGAAGTTCTTCAAAAGGAAGGAGATATTAATTATCAGAAACTCTTGGGTAAAATAAGAGAGGTTATAAAACAAGTAAAAATCCCTATAATTGTAAAAGAAACGGGAAATGGGTTGAGTAGAGAAGCATTAGGAGCATTAAAAGATATTGGTGTGAAATATGTCGATGTAAGCGGAGCTGGAGGGACTAGCTGGGCAGCAGTTGAATCGTACCGTCACAAAGATATTAGTGAATTTGCACGAATTGCTAATAATTTCAGAGACTGGGGAATTCCTACTGTGGTTTCGACTTTAACGGCAGTTAAAATGGGTTTTAACGTAATATCTTCCGGTGGTATTAGAACCGGAATTGATATCGCCAAAGCCATTGCTTGCGGCGCAGATATGGCTGGAATAGCCCTCCCCTTCTTAGCTAATGCATATCGTGAAGATTTAAATGCCTTAAGAAGGCAAATGCAAATATTAATTCGAGAATTAAAAATATGTATGTTTCTCACGAAATCTTTTAACTTAGAAGAATTGAAATCCGCTGAGAAAATTTTCCTCGGAAAAACGAAGCAATGGATAGAAGCAATCAATAAATAAGTGAAATCGGGGAAATTAAATAATTGGTATTAGAGTGAAAAAAATGGAAGCAATTAAAGGATCAATAGAACTCATGCGTTTGCTGAATGGATTCATGGTTGGAGTTGCGGTTCTTGTTGGTGCCTTAGCGAGTGGGTTATATCTATATCATCCAGTTAATACAACAATTGCAATTTTATCTGCATTCTTCACCGCAACCTCAGGATATATATTGAACGATTGGAAGGATGTAGAAATTGATAAAATTAACTGTCCAGAGCGAGCTATTCCATCCGGTAAGGTTTCTAGGAATACTGCTCTAATTCTCGCGATAGCTTTTATGGCCGCTGGAGATATCATCATTTGGTTTGCTAACTGGGAATGTATTCTCATCATTATGATTGGATCTGTGTTAATTACCGCTTATTCCCTATGGCTTAAAAAAGCGGGGTTTATTGGTAATTTAACAGTTGCTGTACTTACTGGCTTTTGCTTGCTAGTTGGAGGAGCTTCGGTTGAACCTCTCAATCCCATCGCTATAGAAATGGCAATGTGGCCTGCAATATTAGCATTTTCACTCAATGTAGGAAGGGAAATAATGAAGGGAATAGATGATTATGAAGGAGACAAAGCAGAGGGGGCAAAGACCTTAGCTGTTCGCTGGGGTCGGAAAAAAGCGGCTTGGGTGGGTGTTGGCTTTCTTTCAATAACTATTGCAATATCACCATTTCCCTACTTTATGGGGTATTATAACATCCTATATCTCATTTTAGCGTTGGTCGTTGATGGAATATTAATTGTGGATAATATACTTATTTTGAGGACCCCGACTTCTGAAATGGGGCATCAAGTAAAAAGGACTATCAAGTTTGCTGCATTTATTGGGCTGCTAGCATTTTTAATAGGAATTCATGGACTTATTTTGCCATAACACACTTTAAAAATTGTTTAAAAGATTAAGAATTTTAAGGTTATTTTCCTTTCTTATTCTTTTTTCCTTTCTTATCCTTTTTTTCTTTCTTATCCTTTTTCTCTTTCTTATCCTTTTTCTCTTTCTTATCCTTTTTCTCTTTCTTATCCTTTTTCTCTTTCTTATCTTCTATTTCTTTTTCATCTTCTTCAGTTGGTTTGGTTATTTTTTCTTTTTTAGCTGCTTTGATTGGTTTTTTAGCTGTTTTTTTAATTGTTGTATTAGGGATTTTTTTAGCTGCCTTCTTTGCAGACACCTTTGTTGTTTTCTTCTTAGGTGCCTTTGAAGCTTTAGTTACTCTAGGTTTTTTTTGGGGAGAGATGAGTTCTGCGGTCTGGAGAAAATATTTTTTTGGTGTAATTTTACCTCTACTTAAATTTTCGAAGATATCTTTGAAGTCCTCTTGTTTTTTCTTTAAAGATTTTTCAAATTCCTCTGATTCAAGGAAATTTACAATAGATCTTTTGACATTAAGAACATTTCTTCTAAGTTCAGCCTCTTGTAGTGTAAATACGTTGTGTTCTCGTTTGTACTGGAGAATATAATTATATAGGTCATTGGCGAGTTTACGTGCATCACCCTCATAGTTCAATCCAAATTCCCGGGTTAATCCCATTCGTTTCAACACGGAACTTTCCCAGCTTAGATCAAAGAGAACCGGGATTATTTTGATATTATGGGTTGCGGTCACACTTAACTCATGGACACAAGAGCCTGAACTAACTGACCTCTTGGTACCCATAAAAACGACAAATTGACAGTGGGGAATGACCTCATTCATGAATTTATCGATTTGACCCTTTTTAGCCATATCTTGCGAGCAGTGGTAGACATAGGAGATATATTCTTTTTCCTTTAAATTATCGGCAATTTCATCAATTGGGTATTTCGCACTTTCGTAATCTGATAGAGAGTAACTAAAAAATACATTTACGCTACCGGCTTGACGGCAGAATTCCAGGATGGCCTCTGTATCTTTTCTTTTAAGTTTTTTCCATTCATCAATTAATGGATTACCGGCGATACGTAGTTCATCTAAATATTGCAACCGCCATAGGTAGCCGGGAAGAGTTTCCAACTGATTATGGCGGATGTCTAAGGTAACTAGCGATTTTAAGTTATCTATGAATCCTGGAAGCATTTTTAATTTATTATGACTTATATCCAGTTTCTCTAGTTTCTTTAAATTACCAATGGTTTCGGGAAGCCACGTCAGCTTATTATATTCAAGATCTAATTCTTGGAGTTTTTTTAATTTCCCTATTGAGCCAGGAACATTTTCTAATTGATTATGACTTAAATCTAGACTTTTAAGTGACTTCA
>JABXJU010000288.1 GCA_013375405.1 Candidatus Helarchaeota archaeon | reverse complement strand
CGCAACACCATGCATTTTCACGGTTTCGATTCATTTCAGTAAGCTTCAGCCCTGGAACCGCCTTCAATAATTCACGCGGCGCATCATAGACACCAACATGGCGCCCCATATGGCATGGGTCATGATATGTAACATTATGAGGAAATTCTTTTGTAATTTTCAATTTTTGGTCCTTTAGAAGCCCAAATAGATATTCTGTCACATGTAATATTTCAATCCCTAAGTCCTGATCCAAATGTTTAGGATAATCCTCCCTGAATGTGCGAAAACAGCCAGCACATGAGAAAATTATTTTCTTAGCACCTGCTTTTCTAGCTAAATCTAAGTTATGCTTTATGACCGGTTCAGCAGCCCCTATTTGCCCTGTTCTTAGTAGTGGTGAGGTGCAACACCATTCATCAGAGCTAATTGTGAAATCTGCGTTAACTTTTTTCAACAGCGAAAATGTGGCTTTTGCAATTTCCTTTTGGCGATAAGAAGAAGTACATCCTACAAAGTATAAGATCTCTGCCTTTTCAGGAAGATCTGCATCCGCTAGCCAGTCTAAACGATTTTTATGGGGTTCATTATAAGGATTATTTTCGCTTTCAATGCCTTCTGCAAATAATTTATGAACATTAAGAGGGCCAACACCAGCTTTAACTGCTTCTTCTCGTAAGGACTCCATAATATCTAATAGATGTGTGCTGATGTCTTGTTGACACTGGACGGCACAATTCCCGCACAGAGGACATGCATATAGTGCTTTAATAATTGATTCACTCCATTCTAAATCCCCATCTTTAATTGCCTTTGCCATCCAAACCCGTCCAGAGGCCCAGAAAGTTTCAAACCAAAACTTTTCACCCGAAGGACAACTTTGATTGTAATTTTTATAAAGATATTTACAAGACGAACACCGTGCGCACTGATGAACCCATTTCTCTACAGCAGGTAATCCCATAATATCACATCTTTATTGACAGCTAGTAACTATGTATTTAAATTGTTTTTCTCTAACCTTTAACTTGGTGATTAGAAGATGGGAATTTCACAAATAAGAGTAAAAACCTCGAAACGAGAGGAGATAATTGATATTACAGATAAGATTTACCAGATAGTAAAAGATTCCAAGGTCGAAAATGGACTTTGTCGTGTTTTTGTTCCACATACGACTGCAGGAATTACCATAAATGAAAATGCAGATCGAAACGTGAAAATCGACTTTATAAATATCCTTAAAAAGCTAATACCTCAATCTAGAGAATATTTACATGTAGAGGGAAATTCAGACTCCCATGTAAAAGCTAGCCTCGTAGGATTTTCTCAAACAATACTAATTCAAAATAAGAAATTCTTGCTCGGAACTTGGCAAGGGCTAATGTTTTGTGAGTTTGATGGACCACGGACGAGAAAGGTAATCATTTCACTCGAAGGAATTTCTTCTTAAGAATTTATTCAAATATTTCTGAAAGTGGGATGGGTTTATGACATTGAGGACACCCAGATTTACGTCCATAGGCCACTCTCCAATGAAGGCGAATACCACATTCACATTGATAAAATTCATTTTTAGGTTTTCGGTTTAGTTTTCTTTGTTTCTCTGTTTCACGCTCAATTTCTCGTTCTCTACTTCTTTTGTCTCTTGCATCTGCTAATACTTTCTGTTGTCTCTTTAATTCTTTTTCTTTTATTTCTTCTTCTTTGAATAATTTCTTCTGTCGAGGCATTTAATTCCCTAGCTATCTATATTGTATTTTAACCTGAAAAAAATTGCGTTCTCTAATTTAGTGTTTTTAGGAATTTCTGAGGAAGGGCAGATAATCGCATTTTGGATTTTTACATTTTTTCCAATATGTGTATTATTTCCAATTGAAACATTTGGACCTAAGACACAATTGTTTTCGATTTGGCAGTTTTTTCCGATTAATATTGGATTTTTTATGGATATATTACGAGAAATAGGTTCCTTTGAATTAATTATCGTTTGATCCTTTCCAATACGCAAGTTGAGAAAGAATTCATTAGCTCTTAAAATATCGCTAATCGTATCTAATTCAAACCAATACCGATTTTGAATTTTATAAGCAGTTGCAACATTCTTCTGCTGTAAATATAATTCTATCGCATCAATAACCCTTTTATGTTTTAAATTTAGGCTCATTTCAATATAAGATTGAATATTTACACGACAAATCAGTAAGGGAAGTAATAATTTAACAACACTTTCTCCTCCAATTACATTTGAAGTAATTCCTAAGACATTTCGTATTTTATTGTTTTTAGAAAGATATATTGTTGTATGGTGCGAGTTAATTTGGCCGTCATCAAATGCAAGCATAATTTTTTGCTCTTTACTTTTCTGAAAAATTTCCAGTAAAAAAGAAGGATCTATTAATAAATCAGCAGGAGTTAATATGAAATCCTCATCTTTAATCTCATCTCTACAAGCATAAAATGAATAAATCGGCCCCTTTTTGAAATCTTTTGCATTTTTTATTGTTAATTCAATTCCATTTTTTTGGAAAGTAGTTAAAAATGATATGATTTGATCTTTTAAATGACCAACTGCAATCACAAAATTCTTTACTCCGCTTTTGTTGAGACTTTCTATTAAATGTTGAAGGATCGGTTTATTTGCTATCGGGATTAAAGGTTTTGGAAGACTTTCTGCCAACTTGCCCATTCTTTTCCCATAACCTGCTGCTAAAATTACCGCCTTCATTCTAAAAGACCAAATTTTTTCGATTCAATTAAATTTCTTTACGTGAACATTAAAAATTTGTTAGGTTATATGTTAAATCATATGGTCCAAATCCTAAAAATCAATCCAACTCATCCTGATTCAACAGTTATCCGAAAAGCTCAAAATTATATTACTGAAGGAAAATTAGTAATTTTTCCAACGGACACTGTATATGGCCTTGGGGCTGATCCTTTCAATGAAAATGCCGTAATAAATTTATTAAAGGTAAAAGGAAGAGATCCAAATAAGGGATTACCTGTTTTAGTAGCCACTATGGATATTGCAAATGAGTTCGTTGAATTTTCACCACTCGCAAAGTCCTTAGCATCTCAATTTTGGCCAGGCGCATTAACTTTGGTGTTACCTTTAAAAAAATCAATGTTAAATCAAGTTACAGGCAATCGAAAGACCTTAGGTATTCGTATCCCCAATCATAAAGTTGCGAGGCAACTTGCAGAAATTCCAATCATCGGAACCAGTGCAAATATATCAGGGCAAAAATCGCCATTGACCGCAGAAGATGCCATAAAACAGATTGGGAAGTCTGTCGAATTAGCGCTGGATTGCGGTTCAGCAAATGAGGGATTACCATCGACGATTATAGATCTTACTGGAAGAACTCCCCGGTTATTACGAGAAGGCCCTATAAAATTCGCAAAGCTGGATCCCTTTTTATTCTAAATACATGGCTTTGGGAATGAAATCTATCAAATCTGAAGCGATTATATGCGGACCATAGTATTTTTTTTCTGCAAGCTCTCCTGCTAAACCATTAATGAATGCGCCTGCATTTGCTGAACGAAATGGAGAGTAGTTTTGTCCAAGAAGACATCCAACTACGCCTGCAAGTACGTCGCCACTGCCACCACAGGTCATTGCCGGAGTACCTGTCCTATTAATTTTTGCATATATTCCATCTGAAATAAAATCTTCTCGACCTTTTACCAATAAAGTTATTCCAAGTTCTTTAGCCGAATTTTGAACCGTACGAAGTCTTTCATGTGAATCTTTAATTTTTGATAAATCTATACCCGTTAAAATTTCATATTCGCCAAAGTGTGGGGTTATCACTGCCGGAACTCCGCTTAGAATTGTGTTATTTTCCGCCATTGCTTTGATAGCATCAGCATCCACGAGTACAGGAATTCGTAAAGCGTGAATCTTCTCAAGGATTATTAATATTGCCTCCAACGTATCTGGATGTAATCCTAAGCCAGGTCCAATAATCACGCCTGATGCCCATTTTATGAGTTTTTCAAGAGGTTCTATCACATTTTTTGAGAGATAGTCACCGGGAAGATCTCTAACAATCAGATCTGGCGAATAACTCCTTACCACATTTGATATACTTGAAGGAGCTGCAATATTTACTAAATCCACACCTGTTCTAAGTGCAGCTAGTCCTGCTAAAGCTGGGGCCCCTGAATAAAATTTTCCACCACCACCGCCAATAACCAAAATTTTTCCAAAATCACCTTTATGACTCGCTGCTGGCCGCTTTTTAGTAACAACTCTCAGATCTCCAGGCCCGACAATAAATTCTGCTTCAGGTGGAATCCCAATATCTA
>JABXJU010000287.1 GCA_013375405.1 Candidatus Helarchaeota archaeon | reverse complement strand
TTCCGATCTTGAGATACTTAACAGGTGGGAATGTAAGATCTGTAGCGATTTCAGCCAATGGGTCTTATATCGTAGTGGGAAGTTCTGATGATAGAGTTTACCTATTTCATCGAACAAGTTCTACACCAATAGGCTACTATTCAACGGGAGATGATGTGAATTCAGTGGCAATCTCTGCCGATGGTTCTACTTTCGTGGCGGCAAGTGGATCAACAGTTTCTGCATTCAATCTAATGAATGCTTCTGCTCCAGAATTGACGTTTGGTTCTGTTGTTCCGGAAAGTGGTGATCAGAATACGCAATTCAACTTCAGTATATTATATACAGACAAGGAAAATGATCCACCAAAGTATCTCTATATTTTAATAAATGGAACATCGTATCCTATGGAAAAAAAGGATCCATCCGATAGCAATTATACAGATGGGTGTATGTACCAATATTTCATTTATCTTAGACCAGGAAATTATAGATATTCATTTGATTGTAGCGATGGTATTTTAATAAATCAAACCAAGAATTTTGATTTATTAGTAAATCACACTAATTATTATGCTCCAAGCTTGATTTTCGGTTCAGTTACTTCTCCTGACTGGGAACAATGTTATGAATTTAATTTCAGCGTGTATTATGTAGATCAAGATAATAATCCTCCAGATCATATGAACTTACTGATAAATGGAACATTATATACGATGGAAAAACAAGATCCTACTGATAATTACTACACAGACGGGTGTCTATACCAATATTTAACTTTTTTACCTCAAGGAATTTATGCTTACTCCTTCGAGTGCAATGACAGTCGATATTCCAATTCAACTATAGAAAAAATTCTTTCGATTCCTAAATTTATACTTACACAATCATCAAATTTAGAGTTGGAGGCAGATGATGCAAATAATTATACCCTTACTTGGAACCTTATTCAGCTAGAGACTTTTCATTATTATGCAGAATATACCTTTATTGATGATGTAGATTGGGGCAACCCGGGGCGGTGGACTGTAACTGAGGGATCAAACACACATATTGACGTGATTCCAGAGAAAGAAAGTCGTTCTAAAGTTGTAGAACTATGGGATAATAGCACTGCAGGTTATAGTTTGATGAGAAATGACTTTAGTCCTCAATCCTTTGGAAGCGTTGAGTTTTGGGTTTATGGGAAAGCAGGTACTGCAAGTATGGCTTTAATTATGCTTGCTAGTTCAATAAATTATAGAGGGCCGTATTTGAGGATAAATTGGAATGATCAATCTTTATGGTATTATTATTATAATAAGCGGGGTGATGTAAGACTCTGCAATATAACACCTTCTTCAGGTTTTACGGAGCAAACTTGGCACCATATTCGAATACAGTTTAATTGCACCATTGATAAGTTCGATATTTGGATTGATGGTGAACAGGAAGGGAGTGAATTACCATTTGCGAATCAAATAAGTTCAATGGAGTCGTTTTGGATTTGGACTAGCAGTTCAGGGACTCAAGGTGGCTCATCTACTTACATCGATGATATAGATTATTCTTGGTCACCAGGATATTACCTGAACCGAAATATGGATTATAATCCTTCTATAACATATTATGCAATATTTGAGAATGGAATTCGAGAGACTCCCTGGCGAAATTATCTTATTAGAGTATATATTGATTATAATGTGAGTGGTATGCGCTTAGGGGCAGGGGTTGGGGCTGGAATAAATAATATCTCTCTTGTATTCAACAATTATCTTAATCAATGGTTCTATGAAAATATCACCGTTATTGTGAACTCTCATTTAAATCATCCTGTGCTTGAATCTATTTCACCAAATCTAAATATTGATGGAAATATAACATTAAACTGGAGTGAAGTTGATGGCGCAACATCATACAACATATACCGATCCCGATTCCCTATCACATGTATTGATGAAATGATCCCAATCGCAACCGTCTCCACGAAACATTACCAAGACACAGTCACTACCAACGGGATATACTACTACGTGATCGTTGCAGGGAACTCAACAGGCAATAGTTCTCTCTCCAATTGTAAAAGCGTTGAGGTGAGACTAACTTCTCCGACAATCAGCACGAATAATTTCACCATTTGGCTAATTCTAGTGGTTGGGAGTGTGGGAGGGGTTACAGTATCGAGCATTGTTGGCATTCGGAAAAGGCAAACACATAAAAGAAAAGAAGAAATAGCATCGCTATTAAGTAGAGTCCTAAATGAACCCATTATGCCCTTTTTTGCGGCCTCGATCCCCCCTAGTGAATCCGAAGCCATATACAACACTCAAATTGAGCTATTCGAGGAGGATGAGGCACCAAATGGGATGCAAGTTGAGATAGCCGATCAGGAACAGCCAATGGAATCGCATGAACTGTCAGTTGGAACGATTTTTCTTATCTTAGCTTCCTTGATCAAAGCATTTCCCTCGTTAAATCAACAGTTCACAGAGGCTGAAGAGTTAAACCTTCTGATGAAACTGCAGAGACTCCCATCTGAAGAAATTTTTGCCTATTTTAACGACTTGATTAGTAAAGTTCCAGAGAATGAAATAAAATCGTTATTGCATAATTTAATAGACTTATTGCAATTATATCTTTTTATAAGGGAAGTAAAAACGGGTGAAGAGAATGCAGAGTGGACACAGGCGTTACAGAAACTTGCGGAGATAGTGGAGTTAGCTGAATCACTAGGTAATCGGGAATTATTAAATGAGCTCATGCAATTGCTGATTCTAATTAAATGCTCATTCTAAGGCTCATTCTAAGAGATGAACTACTCATTAGACTGAAAGGAAAGGTTAATTAAAATCGTTGTCATTTCATTAGTTAATTAGTTCAGGTGAGAGAGATGTGTCAATATTGTGCGCAGTATGGTGAAGGGCACAAATGGTACTTGAATCCGAAGAATTTTACGGAGGAAATGATCAAGTCGCATCGGGTGCAAACGGCGCGGGTGGTTGAAATGCTGGGGGGCCCTGAGAAAATGAATTTTGAAATGGGGGCAGCCGAATCCATTGATTCATTCCTTCCGAATATACATGATCAAGATGCTCTTAATTCTCTTAATCAGCTAATTGCTGAGCAGTTACATGGGGGCCAGGTGATCCCTTTAGAGGATGCCTTCAAAATTGTAGATCTTACGAAGGGTATTCTCCTTATTCCCTGTTATTGCCGGAAATATTTCGGGAATATTGAGAAAATGACCTGTATGTTCTTTTACCCGGTCTCCGAGATGGTTCCAAAGACGCGTCCTTGGGAAAAATGCGAACAACTTACCGCAGAGGCCGCCAAAATTCATTTGCGTGAATTTGATAAACAAGGATATGTTCATTCTGTCTATTGGGCTCCCATTCCAGTCCCAATTGTCATGTGTAACTGCGAATACCCATATTGCATCGGAATGAGAAGTCGCCTCAATTATGGAGTCATGAATGCAGCTCGAAAAAGTGAATATATTTGTACAGTAGATCCAGAAAAATGTGATGGATGCGAAGGCGAACCAAAATGCCCGAAACGCTGCTCTTTTGGCGCCATTAAATATACCCCTTCCACCCAACGGGTGATGATAAGTCCTACTGATTGTTTCGGCTGTGGGGTCTGTCGGCCCGCGTGCGATCGCGGAGCAATGAAGTTAATTGATCGGGCACAATTTATTTCCTTAAAAAACGAATTTTAACTCATTTTCTTTTAATACCAAACAATTATATTTGACATCAGATGAGGTTTGATCATGCCAATCATGATCTTTTCTTTTTTACGGGATACGATACGAAAGCTGGGACGCGCTGTAACTACCAAAGAAGTCGAAAATATGATCAAGGGGCGATTGCCCATGTGCGTGGATCATACCGCCGTGCATCTTCGGGAATTAGAATCTGAGAAGTTAGTGGAAAAGGAATTTGATAAGACTCTTAAGAGTTATGCTTGGAGAATCCCTGAGCCGTATAATACTATACTATTTCATGAATTAATTGAAAAATATCCCCAGTTATACAAAGAATCCCTATATATATATGCCATTTATGAAATGGATAAGAATCTGGGTTTCGATGATATTGTAAATATTCTCTACGAACTCTCGGAGGGCGCAGATACGCGACCGGGGATAAAAGCAATAAAAGATAAGTTTGCGGAGAAATTTATAGAGAAATATGCAAAAAAAGAATAGAATGAAGCAAGAACGAAATTGCAGTTAATGGTGAGTAAGTTGAGTGAGGATATCGTGCTGATAGAAACGGATGAAGAGAAAAAAATTACCACAATAAAGATGAATCGATTGAAGAAAAAAAATGCTTTGAATTTTGATCTGTTTATGGGCATCCAAAAGGCCGTTGAAGAGGTGGAGCGGAGTGATGCCCGGGTTGTTATTCTTAAGATC
>JABXJU010000051.1 GCA_013375405.1 Candidatus Helarchaeota archaeon | reverse complement strand
ACTCCGTTCGACCATTTCCGTTACTGAAATTTCTTACATCGCCCAAGTAGAGAACCTATTTTAATTTATTAAAGGGACCTTTATCCATTATCTCTGCATTTAATAATTTTCTCTTCTGTAATGATGAAATGGACAGGGATATCATGATGAGAATTATGAAGCCTATCCCGTATTTGAAATTGAAAAGCAAGCCCAATGAAGGGAATTGGTCGCTTCACGATTGATAACAATTTATCGTAATATCCAAAGCCATATCCAAGCCGGTTTCCATTATTATCGAAACAGACTCCCGGTACAACAATTAAATCTATGATATCGATATCTACTTTACGATAGCATTCTCTTTTTGGCTCTAAGATATTGAAAGCAGCTTTTTCCAATTCAAGATCATAGTCTTTAATTTCTGATATTTCAAGAATCTGTTTTTTCACATTCGTGATAGGTAATATCACGCGTTTTTCTTTCAACGCAGCTCTTATTAACGTTTCAGTCTGGACTTCCTTTTCTTTTCCGCTGTAAAGCATAACAACATTCGCAGTTTTATATTCTTTCAAGTCCATTAATTTTGTAATAATTTGCTTGCTTTTTTCCAAAACTAATTGTTCTGGTTGTTCATTTCTTAACTCTAGCATGGATTTCCGAAGTATTGTTTTAGAAGAGTTTAAATTCTGACCCGTCAAGTTTATCCGACTGAAAATGATAATACTTTTAATGCAGAAAGCAATGAATATTTCACTATAAATTTTAGCCTTTTAAAAATTATCAGTTTTACTTTGATAAAGAGATGGTGAGAGGATTTCAAATGCTGCAAATAAAACGAGCTTTACTAAGTGCATCAAACAAGACGGGATTGGTCGAATTTGCAAAAAAACTACAAGCAATGGATGTTGAAATGATTTCGACTGGTGGCACCTTTAATGTATTACAAACCGCAGGTGTTTCAGTAAAAAAGGTCTCAGAAATCACACAATTTCCCGAAATGATGAATGGACGGGTAAAAACTTTGCATCCTAGGATTCATGGAGCAATTCTCGCGAGACGAGATAAGGAAACGCACCTTCAGGAATTAAAACAACATAATATTACACCTATTGATATGGTTGTGGTGAATCTTTATCCCTTTCTGGAGACTATCCAAAGTGATGGAGTTACTTTAAAAGATGCAATTGAACAGATTGATATTGGTGGCCCCACACTCATTAGATCATCGGCTAAAAACTATGAAGGGGTCGCAATTATAGTTAATCCTAGCAATTACCATTTAATAATTTCTGAACTGGAGGCAAATGATGGGCAAATTAGTTTGGATACCCGTCGCAAGCTTGCTGTCGAAGCTTTTCAACATACAATGGAATATGATAGTTATATTTACAATTATTTAACAAGTCAATTCCTGGAAATATCTCAAAAATTTCCGCCACTCCTAAATTTAACTTTCAAAAAGGTTCAAGATTTACGATATGGTGAAAATCCTCATCAAGAGGCAGCCTTTTATGCGGAATTAGATATTAGAAAACCAAGCGTGGCAAATGCAAAACAAATTCATGGTAAACATCTATCATACAACAATATTTATGATATAAATGCTGCTCTAGAACTTGTTAAAGAATTTAATGAACCAGCAGCAGCTATAATAAAGCATACAAATCCTTGTGGGTTTGCACTTGGGAAGGATACTTATGAAGCATATAAGTTGGCGCATGCCACAGATCCTCTATCGGCTTTTGGGAGTATTGTAGCTTTTAATCAGAAGGTAACTGAAGATACTGCAAAGGAAATTGTTAAAACTTTCGTAGAAGCAGTGATTGCACCCGACTTTGAAGAAGCTGCAGTGAAGGTTCTAAAAACCAAAGAGAACTTACGATTATTAACAACAGGCCCACTTTCAAAACCCCAACCATCGTGGGATTGGAAAAAAGTAGGGGGAGGACTCCTTGTTCAAGATAGAGATATAAAAGATATTGAATTGAGCGACTTAAAATACGTTACGGATAAACGTCCTACCCCAGAACAACTTGATACGCTCTTATTTGCCTGGAGAGTATTAAAACCTATTAAATCAAATGCAATATTGTTGGTAAAAGATAAACATACCACGGGAGTCGGTGCAGGACAGATGAGTCGCATTGATTCAGTCGAATTAGCAATTAAAAAAGCTGGAGAGGAGGCAAAGGGGTCGGTATTAGCATCAGATGCATTTTTCCCCTTTCGCGACTCGCTTGATGCCGCAGCAAAGGCAGGAGTAGTGGCAATAATCGAGCCGGGCGGTTCAATCCGAGATCAAGAAGTAATAAATGCAGCTAATGAATTAGGTCTTCCCATAGTTTTCACCGGAGTGCGTTGTTTTCGGCATTAAGGTTTTTAATTTTTGAAATTAAGTTCTATTGGTTGTTGCATAAAAATAGATAAAATTAATTCCAAAGAGGCTACTGTAATTTTCTTTTGATCCCATAGTGTAACCAATTTTCGATCCGATTTATCCGTAGGTTCAGAAGTTCCCAATATTTTAAGTGCACGTTTTTGTTTTTGAGAAAGATTTGTTACATTCACAGTGTTTAATAATTGTAGTAATTGAGATTTGTTATATTGAACGTTTTTTTTCTTTTTAAAGATCTTTGTAATTTCAGGTTGAACTTTTCTTGAAAAATATATTTTCAAAAAATTTTCTTGGAGATTAATATTTCCATGTAAGGTTACTTTTTATCAACGATATACATTTTAGTCCAGAGCACTTTTCGATGCATCGCGAATCTGCTGATAAACATCGAGAAAAACGGCAAGCTAATGTCGAAGGTATCTATTATCGTCCCATATTTTTCCATTAATTGATTAAATTCTTTCTTATCGTATTCTCTCCAATGATTCCACATATCATGTTCTTTTACACCAATTAGGCGGCGAATAGAATCTGTGATTTTACGTGTATACCAACTTGCGAAGCAACTTGAAATAATTACTCGTTTTTTGGCAACCCGAAATATCTCATCCACGGCTTTCAGGTGAATATGGTGCTCCAGATGTTCTATTACATCCGAACAAATAACTGTATCAAAGGATTTATCTTCAAAAGGCAAATCTGCAATGTCTCCACTGCAGAAATTAGGAAGACCGCGATCTACAAAATCAAAATTCGTCATATTCTCTTTTTTAGGATACCAGTTGTAAAAATAACCTACCCCGCACCCCACATCTAGAACTTTTCCAAAAATATATTTTTTAAATAGGGCAAATTTTCTTCTAGAATAAATTCGATAAACATCCGTTTCCCATTCCTTTTCTTGCTGTTTGTAAAACGCGCTCATATCTTTTTTTACTTTAAAGTCGCTTTCAGTTGTCTCTTTTTTCATTTTTATCCCAAAAACTAGTTCTTCGATTTATTTTCAATTTATAGATTTTTATTTTTTACTCAAGAAAATTCGTTTCTTAACAAAAATTACAAGGATTAAGGGGGATAAGATTGTCCCGTTAAAACATAAAAAATATCATTGAAGTATAAGCGATCTTCTTCAATAGAGGTATCGAACATGACCATTTCATCGTGATTTCGATCATAGGGACCATAATTAATAGCACCATCACCCAAGGGGACACTATTCACATTGATCATTCCATCATTTGGTTCATTAATGAAAGAAAAGAAGAGTAACAATCGTTCAAGGACAAAATCTCCACCACCCTGTCCTCGAAATGTGCTCCAGTTAATATCGTTATAAGGAGGGGAATCGTCGACAGAATAGGGAGTTTCATCGCCTGTATTAAGATTTTGAAGGAAATCTGAACCAAATTGTACTTGATATGCTTGGACCGAGAGAATACGAGATCCTAAAATTATATTTACGAAAATCATTGCAATAAAGCATAAAAGGATTGATACTAATCTCAACATTTTCTTCTCTTCGTCAGAAAATAAAAGGACTAAACAGAAAAGTACTCCTAATACAGCAAATAAGATTACATTGATATTAGTCAGACCATTGAGATGATAAGCTCCGTGATTTGGTGTGGCTATTAACAAAACATTTTCAAAAGTGAGATTGGCTACCTTAATTTCTTCATAATAATTCATAATCAGATAGCGTATAATCAGTCCGCCAATACTATAGCCGATTACGTCAATAGTTTCATAGAAGAGTGCAGAATTGTTAGGATTCAAAATGAAATTTTTCAGTTCTAACGCAATATCTTCAATGGGTGTATCAAAATCGAAATCACTTCGTCCTAAGGAATAGGTTTGAGCACTAGAGGGGACATCTCCATAATAATCAATTGGCACAACGGAGTTATAAAAAGAGATGATGTAAGGATCAGTATAGGTGTCCTCGTAATGTATTTTGGCACTGAGTCCATACCCATGAACTAGGAGGAGGGTATTTCCTTCAGGCGGATCTTTGAGGGGTAAGGCGGGCAATTCATGCGGTCCTTTAATTGGGGCGAGATCTGAATTAAAATTAAGCGAAACAATTCCAATTATTGAAAAAATAGGTAGTAATAAAATAATTCCTACTAGAATAATTTTATTAACGTAAAGAATTACTCTTTTAATCCTCACCATTATATCTGACTCTTAACTATGAGCTTACGTTTTCTCATATGAATCATCGACGACCCTCTTTTTAAATCCAGTGCTTTGTTTGATTGCGTCGATAGGCAGTTCAATGGCAGGTTGGCCGACCCATAACGCGCGTCGCTTGCATTTTTGGTCTTTTCTAACCCGAGCGAGGACAGCTATGACCGTACCTTCCACAATTTCGACTCCGGGTTGAATATGAGACAACGCCCCGATGGTTACGTTTTTTTCGATTACCACCTTTTTGATGTAGAGTTTTCCTTCAATAATATCATGTGTATGAATGCGAGCACCACCCCCAACTACAACAGTATCCCCAAGCTCTAGATATTGAGGATCAATAGTGGCATCCTGTATTACTATATTTGTACCCAAAGTCACATTTCCCCAGAATTTCATTACAAATGTATCTGCAATTCTGAGTGGGGAACCATGAACTAGTCTGAGCCCAAACATGCGAAGCATATATTTAATTTTAAAGATTTTGGCCCGAGGATCATCCAATTCATAAAGTCCTTCCGGAATTTCTGCTTTCTTATTATAATATGATAGAAATATTTTAATAATAATAGCTGCACCAACGAGAAAGACACCTAATGTAATTAGAAACACAAATGGCACTAATGTCAGTAATAAGATGTTTAAAAGATGATTTGTTGGAGAGTAAAACGCTGAAAAGAGCAATGAATATAGCAAGGGAACAATAAACGCAAGAAGGATTGCCCCTATAACCACTATAAATTTCATCAGACCCAGTTTAACACCACTGATTTTAATTGGTGCATTTTTTTCTTTCATGAAATTAGTTTTATCATATTTTCGAATTTTTTGTTTTAATGCCTCAAGCTCGCCTGACGATAAATCATTGTCCCCAATTTTTTCGCAAGGTATATTCTTATAGATAGCATTTCCTTTGCAAATTTGACCTTTCATTGCCCCTGTGACTTGTTTAAAGATGGAATTATCACCAACTACTCCACCCACCGATCCAGATAAGGGTTCCATTATAATATTGTTTCCAATGACTGTCTCACTAAGAGTTAGCGTCCATTGATCCATGAGATGCCCGGATACTTGGCAGGATTTCGAGAAAAAGGCATTATCGCCCACTTTAATGAAATCCTCATCCTGTAAGTGTATAGGAATTCTCACATTTTTACCGATCTTAACGCCACAACAGCGCAACCAAATCGCGGTTAGGAATTGGAGATGGAACAAATGAAAGAGCCACCTGCCAAAAGGTTTAATATTTCCTTTGATTATATAGGCGCGCGTCTGTGGATTTTCCATAGTGAAGGGGTACGATCCGGGGATTGGAGGGGTTATACGTTTATGTACTATCCAAAATCCTGTTTTCGTAACGATAATCGAGCTAATCAAAGTAACACCATACAATAAAAAGAATAATGGAATTAAAAGTAATAAATTGAGAGGAGACAAAGAAAATGGGACAAAAGTAAAATATAAATATCCAACTAATACGGTTGGAAATAATGCTAACCATGCTATTCCTAAAAATAATGCTATAAAGAAACCTAAACTAAATTCTAATGGTACTATATCATCATTATGTTCAGTCACTAAAGTCGCCATCTAATTCTATTCTATAATATTGTAAAGCTGCTGACTTTGAATCAAAAAACATCCTCATATATATTGTGGTATAGATATATCTTATACACATCCAGATATACGCCCCACTTAATTTTATCATATTCACGGATGTTTTGTTTTAATTCCTCAATCTCCTCTTGAGATAAATCATTATCTCCTACTTTTTTACATGGCACCCCTTCATAAATAGCATTACTACGGCAAATTTGTCCTTTCATTACTCCTGTTATGTGCTGAAAGATAGAGTTATTACCGATGGTTACACCCATCACCCCAATATAGCTCTCAAAAATGCAATTCTTTCCAATTGTCGTTTTAAAAATCGTAATAAAATGATTATCCATCATATACCCGCCCGTTATGAACATTCGGGACATGAAGGTATTATTACCAATTTTAATATTTTGGTTTAATGCTATGTAGAGATAAATATTAGTTAAGTCTATTTTGTACATTATAAGTATAAATATTATAATTAATTAAAACAAATTTAATTAATCAAAAAACCGAAATGAAGAGATCAGAAAACTTACAATAGAAAGATTAGTGAGTTGAGTTAAATATCTCAAGAAAGTAGTCCAGAGTCTATTGATGATATCAAAATCTTAGACACTGGTTTTGGGAAGTATGGAATAGTCCAATTTGCGATTATGTACATATCCCTGTTCATCCCAGTGGTATTTGGTTATCTTATTATTGTCAATTTCCCAATTCTATTGACTTTCCCTTGGTTTTTCTTATTAATTCCAATAGGGATAGGGCTTTTCTTTCTCCTATTGTTTAGCACATTACTTGTAACAGTTATTGCCATGATATTTTGTAATAGAGCCTTTCCACCTCGTGAAGGATCCTATGACCTAGATCTTTCTGTTAAAGATACTCGAGGCTGGATGTATCGGCGGACAATAAAAAGTTTCGCGCTCCTACTATTTAGTTTAGTTGAGATCAATACTTTGAAGGTACTCATGCTCCGATCGTTTGGAATTAAAATAGGGAAGAATGTGAAATTATATGGAATGCTTATTGATGATCCGTTTATAGAGATTGGCGATAATTTTATTTTAGGGCGTAGAGCCGTTATAGCAGGGCATTTGTATGACCATATTAAACTAACCTTCAATAAAACAATTATTGGAAACAATTGCATTATTGAGCCAGTAGCGGGAGCTGTTGGAGCAACCTTGGGTGATTATACTCTAATTAAGCATGGGTGTGGCGCATTACGGGGGCAAAGAACGAGGGGGGGTGGGATATTTAAAGGAGTTCCCATGAGTCGTGTTGGAAATTATTCAGATCTTACTCCCGAGGAAATTCAGGAGATTCATGACTTAATCGACTTGTATAATAAACGAGATATAGATAAAGAGAAATTAAAACCTATCAAAATTAATTCTTGGAAATTAAATGTATACAAAATATTAATGGTCATTGTAGGATTATTGGCAATCGCCGGAATTGGATTAATATATTATTTTACGCTCTTTTCACTTCTTTATTTCCAGTTAGGGGGATTTTTGGGGATATTTCTAGCACTATTTCTCATTCCATTCTTCATCTTATTTGCACTCGTTCTCTTTGTGTTACCTATTGTCTTTATCACGAAAAAAATCGTCACACCTTCCGTACCAGAAGGAGAATATGAACTGGATTCAGCTGAAGCATCTGAGTGGAAGTTTAAATATCTGGTGAAAAAATTCTGTCTATCTATAATCCATTCTACTCCTTTTGCAATATTGGATGTGTTTGTTTTGATGTATTTAGGGAATAAAATCGGTAAGAACTGCGTCATCAAAGAGGGGATAGTCGATCCAGAATATCTCGACCTTGGAGATTATGTCATCATTTCTGCGTTATCAAGAGTCCATACCCATAATATAATTGATGGGAAACTTGTTCTTAAAGGGATTAAAATCGGGGATAAGGTCGTTTTAGGTGGAGTCTCACATCTTGACGTTGGGGCCGAAATTGGTGAGAATAGCCTACTTGGCATCGCTACCTACGTAAAGCCTAATAAAAAATTAAAACCAAACGCACTCTATATGGGAAATCCTGCTATAAAATATCCTAAAGAACTCCTGAAGAGAATCTGGATTGAACCAGATAAAGAGGTAATATAAATTTAAAAAATCGAAAACCCTAATATTTTTTTATACTGAATATTTTCCCAGAGTTCAGCCATTGAAATCATCAATTATTTCAAATCCAAAATATATCCATTTAGCTTGTTATCTATCGTTCTATCTCGCCTAATTGTGTCCTTATTTTAGTTGTTAATGAATTTGTCTTGTGAACAACCTTAAAATTAGTTATAAAAATTTATAAATTTCTATAAAAATCTATAAATTTCTATACCAATTCTCCATCTACCCCCTGAGGAGCAGACCAGCCCTAAGGTTATCAGACTGTGCGCCCGTCGCCAGGTTCAGTGCATCCAGCATAATATTATGTGTTACCAAGAGGGACCTCTTGGGAGTGTCGTTGGATCTGGAGCCCTGAAGGAGTTACCCCGCTCTACTCAAAGAGTAGCATGAATTCTTACCCCTTTCCTAGGAGGGACTGCTCGGGTTCAAACGGGGCTTTATAACGTCCCCGACTTGTGCGAACAACCACTGGGAAAGGGGGGCGTAGTTCCTGAAACTCAGGTGCTCTTTGAGCAATACGCCCTCACCAGAAGAAATTGGTGGGGTTGTTTAAGTAAACGTATCCCTCCTATTTAAACCCTTGGAAACGATTTGCGCATTTATCCTATTTGCGCATTTTACCTGGTAGATTTTTATAACGTTTCATATATTTTTATAAATTTTTGAGAGACATTTCGAATGATACGGGAATATTCTCCACTTTTTTTTATTAAGATATAGAACGGAAAGAGTAGAGCTAATAGGTATTTCGACTTGAGGTATTGAGATGGAAAATATCATATTTTATACTGAATTGGATAAAATTATTGGTTGTACGCGGCATTTTTTTATAAAAGGAGAACCATTTTGTGATTCTTGCCAAGGGTATCAAAGCTTCTGTTCATTTAAAGGACAGTGTATGAAAGATATTCAACAAATGATTAAGAATGAACAACAATTAAAAGCAACCTTCATTAAATTGTATTTAGAAAAAGCATTCCGTATATAATGGTATGATTTTCAATTTTATAGCTTAGAATTATTTTGTCGGATCCGACTAGAGCTACTGAGAAAAAGATTATTAATGAGTTTGAGAATATAGATCATAACGTAAGGATATGCGGTCCATGTCCCAAGAAAAGAATACTCTTATTAATTTTAGGAAAAAATCGGTTGATTCAAGCAGGTACTCAACTAAGCCTTGTTTTTCCATCAGGGATTATAGAAGACGTCTAGCTCCAAAGTGTTGGCTTTATTAGCACACGAAGTTAAGTTAAACCGATTGATAACAGCACAGACACGTGCTGGGCATTTAGATCCTGCGGATTGATAATGTTCTCTAAATTTATTGAATAAGATTTTATGGACAAATTTTTTTAATTCATGATATTAAGGTGTGTTTATGCAAATTAGTGCTAAGATTGCAGGAATTCAAGTAGGAGATAGCAGTCCAGTTCGAATTATGGGTATTATTAACCTAAGTCCAGAATCTTTTTACACCGGATCAGTCTATACAAAGATGAATGAGATAGTAATCCAAGCAAAAGAGATGGTAAAACAGGGCTGTGATATTCTAGATATTGGTGGAAGGTCAACTGCTCCAGGAGTGGACCCTATCTCAGTTAAAGTAGAAAAAGAGCGGGTTTTACCCGTCCTAAAAAGCCTCTTAGACGAAATTTCTATTCCTATTTCTGTGGATACCCAATACGCTGAAGTCGCACAGGAAGCTTTAAAATTTGGATGCCATATCATAAATGACGTGAGCGGATTGAGAACCGACCCAAAAGTGGTTGAGGTAATAAAGGAATACGATTGCCCGCTAATAATTATGGCAACGGATAAGGTTCCCGGCGATCGGCTTAGAATAAGTGATATAATGGACGCTCTTGCTAAATCTATTTCGTTTGCGACCACGAATGGTGTAAATCCAAATCGACTCATTGTAGATCCTGGAATTGGAAGATGGGTTAGTAGCAAAACCTATGAGTACAATTTACAAATAATTAATCGGTTGCAACAATTACGAGACCATGGGAAGCCAATCTTAGTTGGAATTTCAAGAAAATCGTTTATTGGTGATATTCTTCAGAAATCACAACCAGCAGATCGATTGATGGGTAGTCTTGCAGCTACAGCAATTGCAGTATATAACGGCGCACATATCATTAGAACTCATGATGTGGGTGCTACATGCGATATTGTAAAAATTTCCCAAACGTTACGAAATGCAGCTCACGAATAATCCTCGCTTTTTATTCTTTTCATCATTCTAAGTATTAAAAAAAAGTTAAAATCATACATCTTTTAATTGATATAAGTAAGAACTAAAATTTTTGAATGAGAGGATTCAATTTGAAGAATATAACTTTGATTCCGCTGAAAACGCCAATTATTCAGGAAGGAGATTTTGCGGGGGACATTCTTTATAAAACCCTTCGGAAGAATGATATTTCTATAGATGAGGGGGATGTTATTGTTATTGCTGAAACGCCAGTTGCAGTGGCTGAAGGACAGATTTTAAAGTTAGAAGATATATCTCCTTCAGAAAGGGCGAAGGAATTAGCGGCGAAATATCAAATGGACCCCCGAATTGTTGAAATAGTTATCCAAGAAGCAGATGAAATTCTTGGGGGTGTGAAAGGCGTACTCTTAACATGTAAAAGTGATACTTTAATTGCTAACGCAGGAGTAGATGTTTCTAATGCCCCATTGGGATATGTTACAAGGTTCCCTAGAAATCCCAAGAAATCAATCCAATTAATAAAAGAGTTCCTAGAAGAAAAGTTCCACAAAAAAATTGCTGTGATTCTAGGGGATAGCAGAGTTCAACCCCTCAGACGGGGTACCATTGGTGTCGCGATTGCAGTAGCAGGCATGGAACCGATTGAAGATTGCCGCGGAATGAAAGACCTCTATGGTCGTGAATTACAAATCACATTTCGAGCTCTTGCGGATGATTTAGTAAGTGCCGCTCAATTGTTATTAGGAGAGTCGGACGAACAAACTCCTGCCGTTTTAATTAAGGGAGCTCCCATCCAATTAATTGAGCCCCCTACTTTGAAGATGGGAATTTCTAAAATTGAATGTTTATTTATGAACAGCTTCTCGAAAGATTAAGGCTTGTTTTCTTGAAGCAGCTCTAACATTTTTTTGGCTTTCAATTGGCACATTATTGCAATTGCTTGGTTCCCAATCCGCTCTGAAATATCCGCGGCATAGTTGTAAAATACCATTGCGCGGCTATATTCATTTTCTTCTTCCAATTTCCTTGCTTGAGCCATCACACGGCCACGTTCAAGTTCTAGTTCCGGTAATGATTTTGCTAATTCATGATTCAATAGTTCATGTTCGATTTCGCGGATGATACTGATTAAATGTTCATTGTGTGATCCACGCCACCTTTTCAATGATTTGATAGTTTCATAGGGATTTCCAATCACTAAAGGTAAATCGGTCGGAATTTTGAATAGAGGAACTTTCGGATCACTGAAATTGACTTCAATTATCCAAGTTTGATTGACAGAGACTGTTAAATAGATTCGCATATGATAAATATTGTTGTCAATATAATCTATCTGATATTCATTCATTAATAATTCTGCTTCCTGCAGGAGCCGCTCCTCTGTTGTTGGAATTTTTTCCTTTGCTTTTTTAATATAATGGATTCGATTTGAGAGATCATCGATTCGTGTTTCAATCTCTAATTTGGTTTCATTAAATTTCTCTAATCCTAAAACTCCTTGGTTAAATGTTTCTCGGAGGTTTTTTAATTCCTCCCGAGATTCGTTTAGCTCACCATCTAATTGAGCAAGAATATCCTCAGAAACCTCAGAATTATTTTTCACAAAAATGAGTTAACCTATTCCTTCTATAAATGTCTTCTAGATGAATTGTACCTAAACATATGTAACAATTATATTCAATTCATAAGTTTAGGAATTCGGTGCGTTGAACCTAATATATGTAGCGGCTATAAGGTAATTTTCCCGATTGACAATAGAGATCTAATAATATCCGAGCTAAGTGAAATCGATATTTTCTTAAATCAGAGTGTTTGACTTGTTCTTCCTCTATCGTGGTTTCATAAATATCTTTGAATTCCTTTATTAAAACTGGAAGTATAATACTCTCTATTGAAGTACACCCGCCTAATAATGAGTCAATATTTAATCAATTTTTAGGTTTGAAAAAAAAGGAGAGGAGAGCTGGCTTGGATAACTTTTTAGGGTTATGGCCACGGCCAGGGAATCCAAGGATCTGCATTACCAACTGCAAAGACTGAAAAGCCCATTGCTATTCCAGTTAATACTAATGCAAGAGTCAGTAATTTGCTTTCCGAAATTAAGTCAAGTTTATTCATTGAAATACCTCGTTACATTTTAAACATTTTTTCAAAATGAGCATATAAAAACCCCACACCATTAGAAAAAATGCGCAATAATTTGAGCATCCACATGAAACACTAAAATACTACAACTAATGGCCATAAAGCATGGGAAAATTGTGCGCAAATTTTTTAGCCTAAATAATTGCGAATTTTAGTAGAGGGCTTACAAATTGAATTCGGCTATAAAAAGTTTATTTTTATGCATTTGCAATGACTCGAGATGAAAATATTACTCCATTTGTCTTGAAGCCCGCTCAAACCAAGGTGCTGGTTTTCCTTTTCCGGCAGTACTATATTCCATTGCCTCAATTACAGGAGAAACCATTCGATAGGGAATGGTGACAATTAGTTCATTTGGATCGTATCCGTAATGTCGACGCGCTGTCGGATCCCCCATTGTGATATTGAAATTTCCTGTCATAAGAGGATATGTAATTGCACCCCAGCATAGAGAGCCCGCAACATTAGGTTTAACGGAATATCCCTGATAAATTGCGAGATAGATCAATCTGCTTGCTTGCCATGGATTACATAAAATAGTCACCAGATCAGGACGTAGTTCAGCTCTATTTAATGGGCTGAATATAACATTTTTTGCTAATCCCAATGGAGGTGGAGCGATCCCATGGGTTTCAGCTATGCTCCTCTTGGCAATTGGTACCGTGGCCCAAAGTTTCTCTCCTTCTACTAAAAATTTTTCTAAGCCGCTCATTCCTTTCGCAAAGCCTAAATGCCATCGCCCCCCCGGACAGGTACATTTAGTCTTATTTAATCGGATGATTTCCCCATCGCGCGCCATAAGAAGTGCTTTACATACGCCCATGCCTTTTTTAACGGTGGGTTGAATTTCTTCATCTGTATACGTTATTGCGACTGGATTCCCGCGTAATTCTAGTACTGAGACAAAAGGTTCCGCATAATTTTGCCAGACCTGTGGGTTAGAACTCATAACTAATAATCTCCCTATTAGATACTTTTACAGTTAATTTTTCCAAAATAAAATAATTAATTTATCTTTTCAAATATAAACTGATTTGATTTTGTCAACGAAATAAAAGAATTTATTATTTTATCATACTATATATTAATTGTATGTTAGCTTGGGAGCATCCTCCATATAGACCACCCTCTGAGGCATATAGCGTTCTTATTAGGGTTACAAGAGGTTGTACGTGGAATAAATGTGCGTTTTGTAATATGTACAAGACGATGAAATTCGAGCGACGAGATCTGCAAGAAGTATTGGATGATATCGTCACCGCTGCTATGTATTATCCACATTATACCACATTGTTCATTGGAGATAGTAATTCGTTAGTCTTGTCAACGAAGGATTTAATTCAAATTCTCGATACGATCTATGCTAATTTTCCTAAAATGAAACGTGTAACATCCTATGCAAGGGCTAAAACGATAGCCAAGAGTAAAACCGTAGAAGAATTAAAAGAATTACATAAACATGGTCTTAGTCGATTGCATATAGGGCTTGAGACAGGCGACGATGAATTATTAAAAATAATCTCCAAAGGCGCCACCGCTGCAGATATGATAGAAGGCGGAAAAAAGGTCGTTGAATCTGGGATTTCACTCTGTTTTTATGTCATGCCGGGATTGGGTGGAAAAGAATATACAAAACAACATATTATAGGAACTGCGAATGTTCTCAATCAAGTCAATCCTGATTTCATTCGAATTAGAACGTTCCAAGTAATTCCAGGAACTCCGTTGTGGGAAAAAATACAGAAAAAGGGAATAATCCCTTTAACTCCTGAAGAAACTCTTCAAGAGGAATATGAATTAATCAAGCGACTGGACGTTACCTCTAATTATGTCAGTGACCACCTGTTAAATTATCCGGTTTGGGATAATGGGCCCAAGCAGCTTGATGGAAAATTACCTGAAGATAAAACTAAATTGTTATCTCTTATCGAAAATACTTTCAAAGAGATTGAAGAAAATCCGGCAGCAAAGGCATTCTACGAGCGCCATAAAATAATGAGGGAATTCAGAGGTGCTACCGGAACTCTTTGATTTTAGATCTACTTTTATATCAAGATTCTCCTGATTCTACCTGCATGGAAGTAAGTTGGGACCTCTGTATGATTCGGAAATATCCAAAACTTTAAGAAGGAAAATTTATTTTTAAACTTGATAAAAAATTCGTAGGTTTCAGATATTCCTTGAACTTTATAAGGTTTGACTTTTGGAGGGATGAAAAGTATCAAAACTGACTAAAGAATTTGATATGGGGAATACTCCTCCTCAGGAAATATACAATACTTTAGTTAAAATATTAATTGAAGCAATGACTGATTCTGAAATGAAATATCGAATAAATATGAGCTTAGAAGCACATTCAATTTTATCTGAACAACCTTTCTTAGCAAAAGTCAGGGCAATCCAAGGATCACACAACGAAGGTGAGGTTAGTTGTATCATCACAATAAGAGAAGATACTACTATGCTCATAATTGAATCTGTGAGTAGATATCCGTCCTATGGGCGTTATATGTATGCATGGTATCCTCGCTCAAAACATCGAAAAAACATTAATAATCTCTATGGAGAATTAGATTTTAGACTTAAAAATGCTGATAAACCTTTGTTAGATAAAATTCTCTCTCCTGGTGAAAAAATAATCAAAACTTTTTTCCCAATCAAACATGAAGGAGAAAAATTGAAATGTACTATCACTGATACCCGAATCTTACTATCTAGAAGCTCGTTTTTCCTTAACGAGATCGGTCACCGATCAATTAACTCGATTTCTTTGGATAGAGAAAAGAAAGAATATGATATAGCTACAAAAATAATTTTGATTGTTGGAATAGTACTTATAATTATTGCTACAATAACTTTAATTAGAGCCCTTCTTGATCCTTCTGGTTTTTTCCCCGGGATTGAATTATCAATAGTACTTTATGCTTTAGGACTTCCTCTTTTTTCCGTATTAATAAAATCTTATAATGATTTCCTTATAATCCAAACAGGTGGAAAATCTTATCACTTTGCTACAATAGAACGAGTGTTGCTTGAATTAAAAAATATCTTAGATGATGTAATCATAAGGTGAGTTCACATACACCAATGTAATGTCGTATTTACATTGGGGAACTGATTTTCAAAAGCCGTTTTAGCAGCAGACGAAAAGTAAGTGTAGGGGCAAAGGTCAGTAGAAAAAGTTTTAATTCCAAAATGGATGTGAGCATATGCTCCGTGATATAATAAATTCCCGAGAGTTTGGTTTGCTTGAACATATTGTCCTCTAGTGACTACAATTGCATCCCGCTGTAGCTTCCCAAAAGACTCGTTAAGGGCCCATGATTCGAATATAATTTCTATATACCACCGAAAACTCAGCCACAGCTCAACATTCGTTTGCCAATGTCCCCCTTTCTCATTATACCAAGTGCGAATATTATCTATATAGGCATCATGAGGGGCCATAATTTCCGTGGTAGCATTAATTCCAAAATCTATTCCATTATGATCATCAGTTGGAGTGATTTGTCCAAATCCTTGGATATAAGAGTTATTGGAGAAATTGTACATGGGGAGGACTAATTTGGGTTCCGCTCCCACAGATAGAGTAAAGGGATATCTAAAAAAAATAAGCCAAATTGGGATAATACTGCAATCGATTAGGATTAGAATAAGGACTTTTTTCTTCACATCATAGCTTCCCTATTCTTTTCTTGGAAGAAGAGCTCTCCCTTGAATTTCCCAATTTTGATCTTCAGTTAAAAGAGCAAGACCATAGATATAGACTTCCGTTCCACGGAGAGTTGCCTCTTGTTCAAGATTTACTCCGACAATGTGAGCAAAGGCATCTTTAATGAACCGGACCGGTATGACCGTATCATCATGGATCACTGAAATAAGGGTGTCACCATTTTCAGTACGCACAATAGGAGTTGCCTCATCTTTTGTACCTAGGACTCCTTGTATGGCCATCTCTTTTCCATCTTCTAGGGGATTCTTTGGTTGAACCCAGTTTTCAAAGATAGAACGCACCGTTTTGAGATCGCCTCTCCGGACAATAAGCGCCCGAATTTCTTCAATTTTAAAAGTTTGTTTGCCCCCTAAGACTTCGCCAGATCCGATACAAATTAATTCTTTATCCATACGATTTATGACAGTCCCCAAGTCAAGCGTCATCGTGACGCCGAGGGGAGTGGTCTTGCCTTCCAAATCAATGATTAGGGAATAGGGTGAGGTTTTTTCCCAAGGATTCCGCCTTTCCATTTTCTTTCACCTATCTTCGTTTTCTTCAGGTTTTTGCTTACTTTTCACAATCTCATCCCAAACTTCTCGGGCATAACTAAAGGTTTCTTCAGTAAAGGATCCAAAGTCAAAAGTTTTACCGACCTCTCTTGCCGGGATTCCCTCGACTCGGGTTCCTGATTTGATATCAGATGCAACAAATGCAAATGGAAGGATTTCTGAATCATCTTCTATCTTAACGCCTGGTAAAACTCCGCCTCCTGCACCTATAAGCACATTTTTTCCGATTTCGATTTCACCTTTACGAAATGCACCCACCATACCCTCATGGGTCGCTAAGGCGGTATATTTTCTAATATGAGTATTATCACCAATCCTAATCAGTTCAGGATACCAGCCATCAAATAGGACGTTATCATCTATGAAGACATTCTTGCCAATTTTAACCCCACAAGTCGTAGGAGCGCTTGGCGAAGGCGTTGAGACATTGGAGTTCGTTGAAATTCAAGAATAAGATTATTAAGCAAAGCAATTAAGGGATTTTTAATTTCGCGCCAATCGTAAAGGGTTAAACCGGTTTTTTGGACTCGACGTTTCTGTTTTACTGATTGAAGTTTAATTTTTTTCGACATCTTATGGCGGATATTTTCGGGCTCACCAATAGCGAATGTATTGTCCTCTACATCGGATGAAAGGACGCCTGGGGATACGATGCAATTGTCCCCTACAGTGACACCGGGGAGGATAAAACAGCCAGCACATATGAGGGTATTTTTACCGACTTTCACCTTACCCACTCGGAGTTCTCCATCAAGAATTTCATGACAGAGAATGCTACTACCCATTCCCAAAATCGAGGTGTCTCCAATCGAAATTTTTTCAGGGAAGTATGGGTCGAGTGTGTTGCCAACAGTTATCATTACATTTTTTCCAATTTTAGCACCAAGATAGTCGAGTAATGCTGCTTTAATAGAAGGAATCCCATACTGTAATATACTAAGCCGAAGTCTAATTCGAGGCCAGCGAAATACAGACTGAGCAAGTCTGAACCATTTCTTTTCCTTTTCATTTGCAGTAAAAGTCTTCCGATATCTCTTTGTAACTTCCCCTTCATGTTCTTTACTCTTCCTTGCATTCCGGTATATTTGTCTGGTCATTGTTTTATGAAATTCTATAATTCGCTGCTTTTCTTTCTCCGTTTCTGCATCTTTAACATCCGCAAAAAGAGGCGTCAAATAGGTAGTATATTTCAGTATTGGAAACATTTTGAAAATTTTCCGTAACCCTTCTGGAATACGCATTTTTTCAGTCTCCCTAGTTAAACCGCTATCAAACTTAAACAACAAAGTTATTATAATAATTTCTGGTTTGGGTTTATCTGTTTTTGAGCTTTAATATTCCTCATCATAATTGATAAAATTTGCTTAATTTCTTGAAACGATACAAGAACGGTGTTGATCTTATTCAAGCAGGTACAGAAGTTGAGTTAGAGGCCAAAGAATGGACAAGCTATCATTCATTCCTATTATTCTTCACGTCAATACTGACATTCTTTGGACTTTTTTCTGTCGTATTTTCCTCCCTCGTTTCAAAAAATATAGAAGAATCATTCGGATGGGCAGAGGGAGAAATTCTAATTTATTTTGGAATCATAAGCATTGGTGGTTTATTTGCCATTATTCCCCGTTATCTTGCAGATCGTTATGGTCGAAAACCTTTTGTACTAATATATGCCATAATCTCTACAACCGCAGTAATAGGATCAAATTTTTCTTTTGATACGTCCATTTTTATTTTGCTTCGCATTGTATCAGGTTTGTTTGGAATAAATCTCGCAACCTTAATAATTTCAGAAGAGGTTCCAGCCCGTCATAGGGGTAAAGCCATTGGTGTCATTACAGGGATTGGAATGACTTCATCAATATTAGCTGCTTACCTCCTTACATTGGCAGGAACATTAGATATGTGGCGATATTTATACTCGATAGTAGCTTTTATAGGAATTATTATAATTTCCATTTTATGGATTAAACTTAGAGAAACAAGGCGGTTCGTTCATTCTAAAAGCCAGAAACGTCAAAGCCATTCAATTTTTAAACCATTTCAAAGAAAGTATCTCAAAATATTAATTCTTAGTGGTTTAACTCTCTTTCTAACAACTTGGATTTACTTTACTATAAAATATTATTTTCGATTTTTTTTCAAATATGAACGGGGAGATTTCATACCTGAATCGGAACTAGGAATATGGATGATGTTCATTTTCATAGGTTCCATTATAGGGTATTATTCGGCTGGTTATTTATCTGATAAAATCGGAAGAAAAAAATCGATTTATATTACCATTACTATATATTTTATAGCCAGCGTTATTTTCTTGACTACTTGGAATGTCACGCTTATATTTATTAGTTTCTTTATTATTAATATTTCCTTCGCAATTTTTCGGTTAATTATGGATATTTTGGCAGTAGAATTTTTTCAAACTGATGTACGTGCCGCAGGTAGTGGATGGATATTCACTTTTGCAGCTTTAGCAGGTATTGTTGGAAATTTTATAATGAAGTCTCTCAAAGACGCGCTAGGGAGCTGGGGAACTATGTTTTTCATCGTTGGAACAGCCTGTCTCATCGCATTAGTCATTATAACATTTTTCATCCCTGAAACCAAGCAACGGGTCGTTGAAGAAATCTATAAAACTGAAATCGAAAAAGAGGTATGATTAAGGCTTTTTTAGTTTGCTTTTCTGTTCTGGCGTATCAACAAAAAGTGGGATGCCCTCTGAAGAATCTAAAACGACAAATCCATATTTATCAACTCTATATGCGGGTCTACCAGCAACTTCAGTTGGAGTGAGCCCTTCTTTCTTAGAGGGGATCTCTACTTTGATTTGAAGCGAAACCTCTTTCATTTTTTCGGACAAAAGTCTTACCGCATGTAAGGATTTCATGGCCCTTTCCCCATCACTCATATATTTACGTAGGACAAATGCAACAAATGGGACTTTTCCCACTCTTTTATGAATGATTCTTTTCATGCGTTGTAAAGCTCTTCGATCTCGGCGTCCCATTACAATAATTACACCGTTTGCATCCGAATAGCTAAAGCTAGCTAAAATTTTGGAGGAGGAGTTTTCGCGTGGGAACCAAATATCTATGACAACTCCATTGGTTGAGTGGAAATGCCCACTAACACCATCAATACGCCATGATTTCTGTGATATTAACCCCAAAAACTCGGATCTTAACTTATCTGAGGTACCTAAAACCAATATTTTAAACCTAAATTCTTTCATTTTATTAATTCCCCATCCTTAATTGTAAGGACTTAGATTAATACTATTCTTAACTTATATAGAATTATTCTACCAATCTTTTTAACTTTTAACAAATTTTTTATCTTATTGAAGGGGCTTCAAGAGGGGAAATTTGGGTTTTATTGATAAGGATCATGGGAGGGAAGGGGTAACTGAAATGAGTTGACCATGTATAGGTGTAGGCGCCTGCATTAAAAATTGCAAGATAGTCATCCTTTTTTATGGAGTCTACGAAAGGATAACGCTTCGTAAAGACATCCATATCGGTGGGGAGACATCCTGCAATAGATGTGGAGGTATTATGAGGATCTGACATGCGATTAATTAGTTCGAAACGAAATTTACTATTGGAAAATTTAGGGCACTGATGAGTTCCAGTATCAAGCATAATCCAAGGTGTACCTTCTACTTCAAAAACATGAATAATTTGGGTGAGGAGCAATCCGGCATCGCCCACTATATAACGGCCCGGTTCGAAGATGCATGTAGCTTTATCCCAACCACGGTCATGTAAGGTCTCAAAAAGCAAGAGAAAGAGGTCATCTAATTCGGATTCAGATAAATTGCTCGCCTCAGGGAAACCCCCACCAAAATCTAATTGTGTGATTTTAGTTCCTTGCTGTTCAAATTGGTTGGCCACATCTAGAAGGTATTTGATGCCATCTTTGAAAATTTGGGAATCTATTTGAGTACCTGAGTGTAATTGCAAAGTGGTCAGGATAATATTTTCGGATTTACCGAGTAGTTCATGTAACTCAAGAATTTTTTCTTTGTTGCCAGGAAATCCTATTTGTTTATTCGGTCGTGGGCTGCGCAAGCGAATTCCGATATTCTGCACTTGGCTATTTTCTAAATACTGATTGATTTCTGCAATCTCATCGACTTGGCAAATGAGAATGAGGCCGATTCTATCAGAGATTATTTTTTGAAGAAGGGGGGGTGACTTATAGGGTGCGCTTAAAATGATAGACTTTGGATGAATTTGATTCCGAGTAGCAAGATTATATTCGTACTCAGTGGCGATTTCTGCGCCCAGCCCTTCGTCTCCGATGATTTTACAAATAGAAGGCAAGTAATTAGCTTTGTAGGAATAATAAATTTCTGATTTAAAATATTTACTCGATAATTTCAATATCGTTTGACAATTTTCGCGGATTCTTTGCTCAAGATATATATAAAGAGGAGTACCATATTTCTGAATAAGAGCATTTGCCGGAGTTCCATCTATTATGAGTTGCCCTTTTACAATTGCTAGCTGTTTATTATTAAAGTACGAATATTGCGTTTTTGGAACTCTTTCCCGTTCTGAATTAATTCTGAATCAGCTCCTGATAGATCCTTTCAATCCTCGTAGCAACTCGATCCCATGAAAGGTTTTGAACTTTTTGATATCCAATTTCCCCTAATCGCTGAGCTTCCTGTTTATTTTTTAATAGACGACGGATGGCTTTTGCTAATTCTAAGGGTGAATGAAATGGCACTAATAATCCATCCTTATTTTGCCGTATAATCTCGGGGGTGGCACCCACATTCGCTCCGATCACTGGTTTTTTATAAGCCCAAGCCTCCAAAAAGGCAATTCCGTAGGCATCGGTCCGAGAGGGCATTACATATATGTCTTGTGCGGCAAAGGCATTGAGCTTTATTTTTGCATAATAGGGAACGACTCCAAGGTTAATAGTATGTTTGCGAAGGTCACCTAAATTTCTTTTTGTCCTGTTGAAGGCAGTTGTACTAGGGCCTATAAAGACGAAGGTACAATTCGGGAATTTCTTAACGACATGCTTTATGGATTGAAGAAGTGTAATAGCTCCTTTTTCAAAATTTTTATAGCCACAAAATAGAATGATCTTTTCATCATCTCTAAGATTAAAATGTTGCCGAAACTTATCAGCATTCCCTTTTCGCAATTTCTTCATATCAATGCCCATGTGAATACGCTGAACCTTTTCTTTTTGAAGCCCATTTTTAATAAGATACATGGATTCTTTGTGAGAACACGTGAGGATTTTTTCAAATTTATTTAAAAATTTAATATACGTTGGATTATGATACCTAGGATTCACAAAATGATAAAAAGGCGTACAAATCGAGGAAACCTTTTTCAATTTACCTGCCAATAAAGCAAATAAATTGGTCGCAAAGGGCATACAAACAGAATGAATAATATCCGTATGGCCACGAATCATTTGCAAAAGGAGTTCAGGGGTAAATGGTCCATTTGTTAGTAGATTTAAATAGCCAAGGGGAAGTACATTCCACAAATTTAACTGTTTTAAGACCTTTTTATAAGGACTATAGGTTTTTTTTATAAATAAACTAATTCCGGGAAATCTTTTAATTGGATACCTAAAAATAGGAATTTTATTGATTGTAGAATATTTCTCTTTTACTCTTTTGCCCTTAGAACTCCCGAAAGCATGGAAATCCAAGGCATTTGAACAAAAAACTTTTATCTTATGATTTTTCTTTTGGAGTATTTCTGATATGCGTTGAATATAAAATTCACTCCCAGAAATGGCTGGAAAATATCGAGGTGCCACGTGCGATATCAGCATGAAAACGTACCAAATTTAATCCTATGTTATTCCATAACTCATTCATTACTTTTAAGATTTGAACGATACTGATAATAGTTATGAAGTTTTTTCAGGGCTTGGGTAGCCTGCTCAGGAATAGAATAAATAACAAAGTCATCACC
>JABXJU010000286.1 GCA_013375405.1 Candidatus Helarchaeota archaeon | reverse complement strand
AGCCTTTCTTTCTTCTAACCAGCTTAACTTCTACAGGAAAGTCCTCCTTCGCATAATTGAAAGGAGAGACGTCTTTAATCTCTTCCACCATCTTCAATTCTCCTCTTATCCCTTTATAGGGGATATGGGCGCAAGAAGTAGTCAAAAGCAGAATAGAAAATATTAAAATATTATGCTTGGCAATAAGTTTCAATTAAGCTTTTCCTAAAACAAATCCTGGTTTCCATTTAAAAAAGCACACCTTTTCGGTGTGCTACAAAAATTGGCAGGGCAAGTCAATATCCCAAAGTCCTACTCATCTGGGATAGAATCAAAATAAAGATTGCCCAGACTATGAATTACCACAAGCAGATTCTACCAATTAAAACATAACAGGTCAAGAATTATTTAAAAAAATTAAATATGTCCCGGGCAAAGAAGAAGAAAAGAAAGTAGCGAGTATCAAAATACCTGAAATGAAAAATCCTCGCTTAAACGTGCAAACAATAGCGATTAAAGAGAGTCAGGAGATGGGCAGAGAGAACAGAATCAAAAGAAGGGGAATCAAAGATTTTATAAATGTTTCTACAGAGGTCCCTAAGCGCTCTCGCCAAAGGTATAAAAAAAGAGGGCAGTCAAACAGTCTGAAGTGTGTATGTTGAACAAGATGATAATGGATGCGACTAATTGAGAACAATTAAAGACGATGACTATATTGATTGGTATAAGAGTTCTCAAAAAGCTAACATAATGTTAATTATATGTCGTAGTGCGACATTATATAGTCGAGTGATGAAGTCATTTTGAATTTTAATTTTTTTTCTGGGAAGCAGGAAAGCTCCCTCAAAATTTTTTTCCTGGAAAAAAGAGTATTATTCAAAATAATGCAGTCACAGAACAAGAGACAGAAAAGAGTCAGAGAAGATGCAGAAAGTTTGCTAAATCTTGCTAAAAATAGAGTAATTTTAGCTGAATTATACGCATTTTTATAGCAGTTATGAACACGTTTGGAGACAAAAAGAGATTTTGATTATCTGGAATAATGAGTGATTTTTGGGTCGGATAGCAAAAAGATTTTCGCAGACTTGAAAAAGTAGCACATTTTTTGCTCGAAATAGCAGTTTTTGGAAAAGTGCTATTTTGACAAGAAAATGATGATTTGAGGTTTTGGGCTCGGCTGGTTGCTACACAGTTTAGCCCAGATAGCAGAAGATTAAGACCTTGATGGTTTACTACTGCTAATATTTCTAAAAAAGGAGGAAAGAAAAATGATGTTCAAAAATGTAGTCAGTTCAGGAAGTTTGATTGAAGTTGTTCCAGGAGAACGAAATCTACCGGTTGACCTTGCTTTGTTCAGAGAATTTGCAGAGATTGACATTCTTGAAAGAGAAATCAGGGAATCTTACAAAGAGATTGACTTTACAAATTCTTTGAAAGAAAATCCAAAAACAGTAGCAACAGTCAAAAGAGAATTGGAAGAATGTTTGAAGAATTATATCGCAAAAGCAGAAGCAGATTTAAAAGTAATGATTGTTTCACGTCAAATAGGTGCGACATCTCCGTTTATTGTTCGGGCAGATGATATTGCAAACATTCTGCGGGAATTGGTTGCTTGGAAAAGTTTAAGCAAACAAATCTATTTAGTTGAATCAACTGATGTTAAAGGATTTACAGAAGAAGTAAGGCAAGCAAGAATAAAAGAGTGCAGGGAAAAAATCGAAAAGTTAAACAAGAAGAAAGAAAAATACTTTCCAAAACAACAGAGAGAATGGTATGAGAAAATAGGCAAGCAGGTTGCAAATTGGAAAGATTATGCAAAATATTTCGGGTTTCCGGTAAACATAAACGGGGTTTATTTGAATGGAAAAAATCCCGCCCACAAAGTGTGGTTAGAAATTTACAATATGCTGGAGATGGAAAAAATTCCGAGATATAAATTATTAGTGCCGATGACAATAAACGGAAAAGAATTTATTTATCATCCAGGGCATAAATACGATGGAAAATAAAACAGGAGGTAGAAAAAATGCAAAAAATCATAAAAACTTTGGGCGAAGACCCGAAGGAGATGTTGAAAAAGTTGGGCGAGGTTGTCAAGAAAAAGACGGCGGATAGTCCTCTTGACTTGTTCATAGAACGGGATAAATTTGGGAAAACTAAATTTATTCTAAAACAAAAAGTCGTGGGCGAAGATGCCCTTGATTCAAAGATTATAGAATATTTTAACGCTCACCCCAGTGAACGAAAAAAGTTGTTACAAGAGATAAAAGGCGGAAAAATTAAAGAGATAAAAGAATCCGTCGAGACAGAATTCACTGAAATGATTCAGAGTTTTGGCGAGGCAAAGTTTTCTGGCAATACAATCAAAAACATTGCGATAATCAATAAAATTTCTAAAAACAATAGGATTTATTCTAACGAAGCTTTAGAAAACATTGTTGATTTAGTAAACGACGGAATTAAAGTTTTTGCAGACCATAAAAGCAAAGACAGTAATGGTGTAGCCCGTTCAGTGCGGGATTTAATCGGGCGAGTGACAAATTCTCACAAAGACAATGGATTAATCCGTGGCGACCTTGAAGTTCTGGAGAATCATAAGGACTGGGTTTTTGCGATTGCAAAACAAATGCCGGAAGTTTGCGGGATGTCAATAGTTGCATCCGGCAGAATTTCTGCAGAGCGAGATTCTGAAGGAAGAGAACAAGTGGAGTCAGTAACAAGATTAAAGTCCGTTGATTTAGTTAGTGAACCTGCTACTACTTTCTCGATGTTCGAGGGGTGTAAGTAAATTTCCACTCTTTGAAATATTTGCCCCAGTTTTTCTCCCTTGAGATAATATTTCAAGGTCGGTAAAGACCCTGCCGTAATTGAGAACAGGAACCCATCAATGGTAATAACCAAACGCCATTTCATCAACCCTGCCGAGAAATGTCGATGGGAAACTCAAGCTCGGGCTGGGGCAAAGAGGAATGCCTGTTTTTTGTATGTCTTTGGCAGGAACAAAACCGCCAGGCGCTGGATTGAGTTGCTAGCTTTTTTGCAATTTAAAATCTAAAAATCTATCTAAATATCTAAAAAAAAGTCTTGCACGACCAAAAAGGGGCGCGGATAACGGTCAGCTCCATTGAGTTGTTATGTAAAAATATTTTATTTTTTATTTTGTAGTATCAATATTCTCAGGAATAAAACCTACCCATCGGTATTTATTTTTAAGAAACTCTATTAGTTCTTTTGCTGCTTGTGATACACCAACCGTAGTTGCCCCTGTAAGTGTAATAAGAGGATTACTAGTAGCAAGCCCTACTACAGCTATTGGAATCGATAATACTGTTGTAATATTAACCCATCGTCGCACCTTAGGGAAAACCGATCTAATCCTTTTTTGAATCTTCTTTTTTTCTTTATTAAAATCATTGATAACCTCATCAGGCACTATTAGACCATTTGATTTAGCATGTTTATCAGCAATAGTATTTATAACTGATTTGACCTGTTGAAGCTCATCATACTCTCTCCATTTAAACAACTCTAATACTTTTTTCTCTAACTCTATAAGATACGTATCGTTACATTTTTGTTCACTTTTGCATTGCTTACATTTATTCTTATCGGCAAAGACATATTTAGGAATAATAGTGTCGTTTGGTAGAAAGCTCTTAAATAGCGTAGCAAAACTTTGCTTCAAGCCAACATCAACTTCTTGAGGAAACCCGCTAATTCCAAACTTATATCGACAAAAATGCAAAGAATGTTCATTGAATAAACAATTTGCATTCCACATTCTGGCAAGAATAATATTAGCATAAATCGCCCAGATATAAGGAGGACAATATCCTATGCCATCTATGATAGTTTCAGTTAGATCAACGTCTTTAGTCTTTCCTATATGTTTTTCTTTTACTTTTTCCGGGAATATAATCTTTAAGGAGTTAATATCTTTTTCAATTTGCGCATCAATCATGTCTTCCAGCGAATCATCAAAGATTTCAGAAGGATTGGAAATTTCAATAATTCCATTAGTTTCTGCGATATCAAAAATTAACTTGAAACATTTTGCAGCTTCTTTTGTTTCGGAACGTTCTTTCTGTATAGAATCCCAAATTGCTGGCGTAAAAATAATTTTATCCGCCCATAGCAAAATGGATGGGTATTGCATTATCCAATCGAGGTCAGCATTGCAAACTGAGCAAACACCCAAGTCGTAGCCCGGTCCTAATCCTGTTACTAAAAGCCTATTCATAATTTCTCATCCTATTATTTACATAACAATTAATAGACGAACTTCTTATTTGTATTGGTTTTCTCTGTCTTATTTACAATATCATATTCTTGAAGACTATGCAATAATTAAATCTGTAGTTGTGCAGCTAGAATGTCCTATTAAATTTTCAGATAGAATGTCCTCTCTTGAGATTTAACAAAAATTTGTTT
>JABXJU010000285.1 GCA_013375405.1 Candidatus Helarchaeota archaeon | reverse complement strand
CATAATAATTATTCAATAAGCTAGCTCTTTATCTTAATATAAGGCATCCACTCATACCAACCCTTTAAAGAGAGCATCTTAGCCCAAGCATCGATGGCTTCCCGGTCGCCTGCATAACCCCTATCTTCCCTTTCTTTGATATAATTAAGTAGCTCTCTACTCATAGTTTCATAAATCGTATTCTTATAAGGGAGAGACAGCTCCTTATCTTTTAACATATCAGATACAAACCCGGCATAAGCGAAATTCATTGAATTGGTTGCCCGATAAATGGTTCCTGGGGTTAATTCCTCAATTTCGGGCTTAAGGACTTCATAGGATTCTTTTATTTGGGATTTCAAGGCATCTTCCTGTACAGGTCTGAGCCGGGGATAGGAATTTGCTATCCACTCTTCAATACGCATGTCAGAAGGCACGCTGGTGAGCTGATGAATTATTCCTTCATAATAGAGGTCAAAGGAATCGATGATGAACTTCAGGGGAATACCTTTCCGGGCCATGTCTTCAAAATCCTTAGATAGCTGGCTTATTGCACGGTCTTTATGCTTCTTTGTTGAGTAGGGGATAAGCTTATCCTCCGGTTCTGCCTCATGGAACCTCAGGATGTGTCCTGCCTCATGAGAAATAATATGGTCCAGGTGTTCCCGATACCTGGGATTGTATGTCACCAAGTGATAATTATCATTCTCATCAGAGAGCTTCCAGATTGCCCTCACCATTAAGGAATTATCCTCTATGAAAGAAATAGGTTTACCTGTTTTGTACTCAACCAGATCCATAATCTCCAGGCTCTGGTGAGCCAGCTTTTCCCTCACCATTAAATTCATTTAAAAACAGAAAGGTTTTTAAATATTCCCCTGGCACTGCCCAATATGCTTTTGATAGAGGGATTTTTGTTAATCTGTTTCTAATTTCATTTTATTAAATGTGTACTGATTCTTCTCTAAGTATGTTTAAACGAAATGAAAGATTATCCACAATTACTTCAAATAAGGTTAATTATTTGTTAAACAATTTAAATATGTCCTTATCTATATAAATCAAAATGAGAGTAATAAAATTCTGCTTAATCCCTGGTTTTTTCATTAGAAGTATCTTCAAGCTAATATTTTAGGCAGAGAATCGCGACTCAGTATTACTAAGAAATTATACTCTACTCTCTAAGGTTAGATAAAATTGTATTTCATTCCTGGGAATAATCGAATTCCTGGTTCCTCTCATTCTCCCAATTATCCGCAAACAGGGCACGATGCAGGTACATTAAGGGAATAAAGCATGCCTGTAGACAAAAATTGATATGATACCTTACAAAAAATATGATCTCAAGAGAATTGCCAATCGGATATTCACCGGCGATTGCCTTAAATTCATGAGAAAGCTTCCCGACAGATGCATTGATTTCTGTATGACCAGCCCTCCTTACTGGTCCATGAGGGACTATGGAGTGAAAGGACAATTAGGTCTGGAAAAAACACCAGAAGAATATATTGAGAAGCTGGTTATTATTTTTAGAGAACTAAAGAGGATTTTGAAGGCTACGGGCTCCTTCTATCTTAACCTGGGGGATACCTATATCGGCTCTGCCTGCCGATACAAACAAAAGGGCCAGGTTAAAAACACAATAGCAAAAACACCGCCGGGATATATCTCGAACAAGCAGAAATCCCCTAGCTTTGTTTCTGTTGATAAGAACACGTGGAAGAAGCCTAAACAGCTTGCCCTGATCCCCTCAAGGGTTGCCATAGCCCTGCTGTGCGATGGATGGATACTCAGGAATGACATCTGCTGGTATAAGCCCAACGCGATGCCCTCATCTGTTAAAGACAGATTGACCAACCACTGGGAGCATATATTCCATTTCGTGAAACAGAGGAGATACTATTACGACCTCGATGCCATAAGAGAACCTCATAAAACAGCTTCCCTCCCATTTAATTACAGAGTTAGGCTGGCGCAACAGGGGAGATCAAAGAATTATATGATAAGGGCGTCCCCTTATGAAACTGAAGTTGCTTATAAAATGGGGATTAGAAAAAATAAGCAATATCAGTATAAAGGTACGCCACAGAATTCAATTAAATCCTTAAATATAAAAATCAAAAACTCTGAGAGTGTGTTGGACTGGAGGGAAAAGGCGAGGAAAAGAGGGCAGCTATTCGATAAACCGGTAAATAATCAGGGAGGAGGGCAAACAGGATTGAGGAGATACAGGGGATATAAAACTAAGGAAGGGAGTCCTTACGACCATTCTGGTCGTTGCCTTGATCAGCACCATGGAGCAAGTATTGTTTATTCTGAAAAGGGAAAGAATCCGGGTGATGTAATAAATGTTAACCAGGTCATGCATAAGTCATTATTGCCAAACCCAGAATATCCTCGCGCCCATTTCTATACAGGAAATCTCAATAATCCTGGGGATTTCTGGTCAATAACCACAAAGCTTTTCCCCAGCGCTCATTTTGCAGTGTATCCGGAAGAGATATGCATCAAGCCAATTCTCAGCAGCTGCCCCCAATGGATTTGCAAAAAGTGTGGTTTGCCTAGGGTGAGAATGATAAATAAAGAGATAATATACAGAAAGCGTCCCAATAAACATGTTAAATATGTTAACGGAGGACCCTGTGGTCATCCAGATCAGACAAAGGCTGGAATTAAGGTTTCTACCATTGGCTGGACTGATTGTGGCTGTAATGCAGGATGGGAGCCTGGCATTGTATTTGACCCTTTTGCCGGGTCAGCGACTACCTTGGTCATGGCGAAAAAATTGGGAAGGAGATTCATCGGATGCGATATCAACCCAGAGTATGTTAAGCTTGCAAGGAAAAGGCTAAAAACCACAGATGAATCATCCTTATGTAAATCATAAAAATCTCAAAAAATTAGGATAATTATAGAGGAAGGATTATTTAAACAGAATAAAGAGTAATGCTTATATTACATTTAAAATCAGGAGTGAGATAGTAAATAAGCTTTTACGGAGATTTTTTCAAAAACAATACAGAAAAGATTATCAGAATTTATATTTTCGCTTTACAAGTCAGGTTTTTTATGTATAATAAAATTTGAGTTGATGTTTTTGCATAAAATAGATAACTCATTTTTAACTTAATTACACTTCAATCCCCGCTAAAGTATTGGCAATTTCCTTTGATCTCAAAAGCATCTGAAACTGCTTCTCTCTTCTTTTATTAGAAATCTTTCCATAAATGGCTGTATTCTTAATGTCCCTGTGTCCTAACCAGTCTTGAACATCAATTATGTCCCAGCCAGCATTTAACAGGTGAACCGCTATGGAATGCTTGAGTATATGGACAAATCTTTTATCAGGAGGTATTTTGGCTTTTTCTGCATATTTTCTGAACAAATGATAAATCATTTCATTGGAAATTGGCTTATTACTTCCACTTTCCCGACTCACAAAAAGAAAGGGATTCCTATCTTCTCCTCTCTGTCTTAGATAAAGCCTGATAAGTTTTTGGGAATCAGGATGCAAATTATATTCCTGAGAGATACCATTTTTTGCCCGCTTTATCCAGATCCGACCATTGCTAATCCAATCTTTTCTCAACCAGGTAACCTCTATCCTCCTTAATCCATGACGATAAATTAAATCAAATAGAGACCTGTCACGATAGTTTTTTGATGGTATTACTCTAAACAGCCTGCAAACCTCTTCTTTTTCCAGATATTTAATTCGTAAATCTTTGATAATATGCACTTTCTTTTTGTGCAAGCCAAAAAACTTATTAGCAATCTTCATTCATATCAGTTGCCGTTTTTATGCAAAATCGTTAATTGAGCTAATTCATAATTGGGACATAAGTTATTTAAATTGATTTATCAGGAAATGGAAAAAAGGAAACTACCCGATTGATAATGATGGAATAAGATGAAGTTAAGAGTTTACACACTGAACAGCCGAAATGGTTTGAAATCGGATGCAAAAAATGAACTGCTTCGTTATGTATTCAGGGTTAGATATCGGGTTTACCATGATGAAATGGGTGTCATCCCGGAAAATCCAGAAAGAGAACTCTACGATGAATATGATTTCATAGAACCAACTTCCATATTTCTTGCCATTGATGGTTCGAAACCCGTTGGTACTATGAGGCTGACCAGATATTCGGAAAGGTATAAACTGCCTATATTTAAAAACTTCGAAAATGAATTAAAAAATATGTTTAACATTCACGGAAGAATCAGAGAGGGCAGGAAATTTGCGGAGGCGTCAAGATTCACTGTATTGGAAGATTACAGGCTTGGGAGAAGCTGCGTGCCAGCCATCCTCACATGTATGATGTATGACCGGTGTGTTGAGGATGGTATAACGGATCTTATGATAGTTGCCAATCCAGGACAGCAAAAATTGTACGAAAATGCAGGATTTGAGGTATTTGGAGTCAAGAAAGAGCTATTAACAGGC
>JABXJU010000050.1 GCA_013375405.1 Candidatus Helarchaeota archaeon | reverse complement strand
AACGCCGGATAATTTTATCTTTGCGGTGAAATTTCCAAAACAATTCACACACGTCAAAAAGACACGTCTACAAGTCTGTGAAGAAGATTTGGAACCATTTTTTAATCTTGTTATTGAGCCTTTAGAGCAAGGAAAAAAATTGGGACCCATTCTTGTCCAATTCCCCTTTAGTTTCAAGGAGGATTATCAATTACTTGAAACTTTTTTCACGTGTCTCCCAACAAAATATTCCTATACAGTTGAGTTTCGCCACCCGTCATGGTTGGAAGACCAAGGGAAAACAATGGGGCTTTTGTCAAAATATAACATAGCATATTGCGTTGTTTCTGAGAAAATCCTTCCACCTGTAGCAGAAATTACCTCAAATTTTGCTTATATCCGTTGGCATGGATTAAATGCTCCAAAAGATCAAAAGTATTTGATTTATGATTATCTTTATTCTGAAGAACAATTACGTCAGTGGGTTCCGATCGTTGAAAATCTTGCAGAAGAGGTAAAAGTGTTCGGCTATTTCAATAACCATCCAAATGGACAGGCCCCAGCAAATTGTAATCAGATCAAGAAGATGCTAGGGTTAAAGGTTAAAAAGCCGAGAGCAGGTCAACAGAGCCTAGAGAAATTTTTTTAAATGAATAAAAAGAAAAAGTTAAAAAGAAAATGCTCTCTATAAATCAACGACGAGCTCGTTACGCAAAAAGTGTGGGAATTGCGGCGATCATTGTTGGATCCATGTTTTTATCAATAGAGATTTATTTTGTATACCAATTTTGGATAAAACCACGTGCAATTTCTTGTTTTTTTCACTTTAATATTCAATATCGAGCAGGGAGAACAGAGATTGGGGATAATATTATTGAAGAACCTTACTATAAACTGCTCCAGATGTTTGATAGGCATCCGACATGGAATTTTTCCTTTGAGATGCAAGCTGCTATGATTGAACGGATGATGGAAAAGCCTGAATATGAGGTAATCTTAAATTTAACGCGCAAACTCAATCAGCGGGGGCAGATGGAAATTGTATGCGGATTATATTCTTCGCAGCTTATACACGCATATCCCCAGACGGTCATGGAATGGGAATTTAAACATGCATATAAAGTCTTAGAAGCTGCGAATCTTACCAGATCAAGAGTTTTACTCTGTCAAGAGGGGCAAATGGATTTGGGATTTGCGAATATTCTGAATAATAATTGGTCAACGGGAATAGACACGCTTCTTGTTTCATGGCAGCAGGTCAACACTTACGCTCCTCCAGGACACAAATTCCCAGATAGTCCAGTATATGTTTCTGAGAATGTTGTCCCAGGAAAACATGTGTACTTACTTCTCTATGATTATTTGCCAAAAGTTGAGGCGGGTTTTATGCATTCGTGGGCCTATGTCGGAGATGCCGAAATTGCAGTCGAAGCTGAGGACCCGGAAGTTGAATTTGACGTGGATGAAGCTCGCTTGAGATTTTTTGAACAGCAATGGTCAATGCTTGAAAACGAAGGCGCTCAGTTTTTTACGTTGGAACAATGGTTAAGACACTGTGAGAAGGTAGGGGCAGTAGAATCTCTCGATTTCTACATTCCAGAAACACATTGGACCCCAATTAGGTATAATTCTTCATTCACCTGGATGGGGAATAATGATGGAAGAAGTGATGATGGGGAGATGATAGCTAATAATAGGCGGGGATATTTTACGGTCCAAGCAACGGAAATCATGTATAATCAATATAAAATTCAAATAAGTCCGAGCAATCAAACTATAATCGAAAATTTGTTAGAGAGCGCTGAAAGATTCGTACTTTTATCCATGGTTACTGATACTACAGGTATTACACCTAGAGGGTATGAGCGCAGATACGGAGAGGGAAATATATATAATGCAATGTCTAATTGCTCTGAAGTTGTTTCTATTATAATTTCTGAAATATCCGGGTTAAATATCAGCAGTACATTTCAAGTAGATTTACTGGCGCAAACTATTGAAAATAATACTTTAAATTTTAAGACTCCAACGCTTATTGGAGAAATAAATTTATCTAATTTATCAATTTCAATTACAACTCAGACGAATCCAGCCACTACTCCGACAATTGTAGTAAAAAACTATACATTTGAGGGATTCAATTATAAAACTCTCGAGGTTTTATTTCCTGGCAGTTGGGATTGGAATGTTGATGTACCAGAACAAATAGAATTGAAATTTAACTTGGATGCTTCAAATATCATATATTGCCCATCTTTAACAGATTCGATTAACCTTACGGAAAATATGTCGAGGAGTGATTACGGTTATCATCCTGTATACATGTTTTTACCTCTAGGGAATGGAATGATATTCATTCCGGAATCAATTTATTCTGATGTAGGGACTGCAATTATAAATAATTGTTCCTCCCGGCATACAAACATGTTATGGGATAATGATTACCTTAAATATCTGGAAATAGGTGGAATTCACCTAAACGCATCCTATCAAGTTTTATTCTTAGAAGATATTCAACTTTCTGATGCCGTTAATTTCGCTCAGAGAGTGAATAATCAACCATTATGGGTCATTTCAGATAACATTACTAAAATGGCCGGATATTCTGCATATGAACTCTATGCGCTATGCGCGAATGCCGCGTCTTAAGAGGAAATTTAAGTTGATGAGAATAAATAGAATTATTGAATGAAAAAGTAGGAAAGGTGGATAAATATGGCTGATAAGGATTTAGCTGGACAATACCGTTTTTTGATGTGGGGTGGAGGATTAATTTTAATAGTGGTGGGTTTAGCTGAGCTACTTCTAATTCTTTTTTTAATTGGAGAACCGATCGCTTTACTTTATCCCTACGTGAATGAGACAGTTGTGCTAATTCTCCAAATATTGGGATGGCTAAACATTATTCCTGGGATTATTATATTTATTTTGGGTTTTTGGGCGAAAAAGTTAGCAAGATATGGGATAAATAAAACGCGAGATGAAAAGAAAGATTCAAGTAAAGTTGTAAAATATGTAAGGAAATTTGTAATTATCGCCTCGATTCTTTTGATAATAGCATTTCCGATTGGAACATTTGTAGGGATAACTCTTCTTCGGGAATCTTGGATGCTAGAGTATGATTATGCATCTGAAACAGAAGAAAAAAAGGGATGAATTGATTTTAGAATAAGAGAACTCGAATTAAGGATGAAAAAAAAATAGTATATAAATTACTATTTGTCAGTTCCTTGTTGGGTACGACAGACTACATCATGTTGGGTGATTTAAGTCTTTTATCTGTCGGTATTACGTGATGAAAAGATATAAAAAAAATAAATTTTATTGTAGAGACTAATTAGGAATATCGAGTTGCCGCGAGAAAACCGTTTACGCCGTTACCACCATAGTATTTATTCACACCAAAAAATTTTTTAGAAGGATTCCATTGAGAAGGTGAAGATGAAAGAAAAATGGTTTATGAATTAATATTTGTAAGTCCCTTATTAGGCACAACAGACTACATCACGGCAGAAGCATCTGACAACATTAAAAGCATTACGTCTCGATTGCTTTGGAAATACAGTGAAGAAGTTGTAGACCTATTGAGCCAAACATATCAGAATATTAGAACAAATCCTACGATAAATCTCGTGACCGTGAAAGTATACCGAATTGATAAAGGGAGAAAGAAGCCAGTTGGTCTGCGTGAAACAATTGAAGATATCATAGAGTTTAAAACAAATAAACTCTATTGGATTCCGGAGCCAATTGGTGGAATATAGAATTTTAGGTTTCAGGGCGATCGCTAAATGAGTTGGGAAGAAGGTAAAGAACTGTTTAAAAACCATATAGCTGATATAATAGTTCGACAGAGTTATAAGGAATGGAAACTCATTGATGAAAATGATTTAACAAAAGGAATGTATTCAACCACGACGTGGCGTGATGGAAAAACTAGGGTAACAGAAATGACATTCAATGCAGGATATCCGGAAATGCCTCCGATTATTAAAGTTATTCCAAAGCCAAATAATCCCTGCTTTGATAGCGAAGGGTATTTACATTTTGCAGAATTCAAATCAAAACTGGTTTGGAATCGCTATAAAGACCACTTAAATCCGTTAATTTATCTAATTGATGAATTATACAGCAAATATGGATTGGACTTATTTTTTGATTTAGATTAGTATTCTCTCGATATCATAGGTTGCTCGCGAGCCCGCCTCAGGGCCTGCCAAGCGGTGGCGACACGCCGCCCTCTAACTGAGCCCATTCAAGACCATGAAAAAAAAATATAATAAATCATTCTTTATTAATTCCTCAATCAGCGAAATACATTCTTTTAATTCCTAATCCAAGAATAAGGAGTCCAGGTATTTGGATAAGGGGACTAATTAAGTAGATTTCATGAACAGATATTAGAAAAATATCCTCTATTATAGGGACCAAACCCGCAGAAATAATGAGTAATCCTCCTCCATAAATGATAAATCCCATAAGAATCATTAGCATGTTATTTCTGGTTTCGGGTAATTTTCTAATCAAGTAAATCCAACTAATTGGGATGAAAGCTAGAAAACCTAAAGCACCAACGGTAATATTTTGGGCCAGTAGAAAATCTTGGATGAGCAAGCCTATAAACACTACAATTGTAAATCCAATAAAAAATACATAATAATCTTTACCATTAAATACAGCATATTCAGAGACGACGATGAGAAATCCTATTCCCATTAGTTGAAAGAGTGTAGCCATTTTCCACATCATTTGGAATTCACCATATCTGGTCGTATCCAGTTCCACTAAGAAATAGTCAAAATAGATTAGGAGACATCGTCCAATAACTAGAAATAAAAAAACTAAGCAGAAAGCCAATCGATTCTTTACTCTTTCTGGATATTTTAGGTATTTTAAAAATAGTTTAATAAAAATCCCAGCAGTAATAATCACTACAACAATCCAACATCCAATTGCAATCCAATCCAAAGTCCCTAAAGTCAATTTAAATTCTCCTTTATAACCATTCTTTTATAATTATTTGAGCTCTTTAATTTTAATTGTATCCAAAATTAATTGTATCCAAAAAACTTGGTTCTATCAAATCATTGGCCTTATCTATTAAATAATCTTTTTCGATTATTGCATAGTATTTAATACTAGAGGATTTATATCGGTTGTGATAGTATATAATACATATTCTTGTAACGGAACGTTGGGCTTAATCAAATTTTAAATTCTAATGATTTTAAAATTTGATTCACTTCACATTACTCCCGAATTTGCCAGATACGCTAAAGTCAACGCTTTCCCCCCCTAGGTGGATTAGTGCCGAGCGGCGTAACGCTTCAGACATAAAAAGTAGGTAGATATATATAATTTCTTTTATACATAATAATATAAATTTTCATATGAAATCCTGCTAGGTGTTTTTAAACAGATGCGTGTTCTCCTCGTCATGCCTGATTATCCGAAAACATACAGATACGGCCCCCATACAGATATCACTTTTCCACCGCTTGGGCTAGAATGCATTGCAGCACAGGTTCAAGATATCGCTGAAACAAAGATCATTGATAATAGACTCATAAATTTAACAAGAATTAAGGAAGAAATTGAACAATTTCAGCCGAATTATGTAGGACTCAGTTGTACTTACAGTATTCAAATCTATCATGTTAATAGCATAGCTAAAATTGCCAAGGAGAATGGTGCAACCACAGTGGTGGGAGGGTGGCATCCAAGTTTGCTACCCCATGAAACTCTAGCCTTCCCATGGATTGATATGGTTGTCCGATCGGAGGGAGACCTTACTTTTCGTGAACTGATTCAGAAAAATGGTCCCATTGGAGTAAAAGGACTCTCATATAGAAATAATGGAAGTGTTATCCATAATCCGGACCGAGAACTCGCAGATTTAAATCAATTTCCACTTCCGGCGCGTAATCTTCGATCTCAGGAGGCAAATTCGCGATACAAATTCTTCGGATTAGCCACGGATTGCATAGAAACCAGTAAAGGCTGCCCATTCAAATGTACTTTTTGTGCTATCCATAATTTTTACCGCCATAAATACAGATATCGCTCGATCTCACATATAATGAAGGAATTACGCCAAATTCGTAAAAAGCGAAGGTATATTTATATCATTGATGATAATTTTGTAGTGAATCCGAAGCATGTAAAAGGATTATGCGATGCGATCATTCGGGAACGCCTTAACATGTTTTTTATGACCAATGCCCGCGTTGATATGGTTACAAAACGCCCAGACGTTTTTAAAAGGATGGCAAAAGCGGGTTTTATCTTCCTCCTCTTGGGATTAGAAAGCTTCTCCGATAAATCCTTACAAAATCTTAATAAGCAGTTCCGATTTCAAGAAATAAAAGATGCTATCAAGATCTTACATAATCTTGGGTTCATCATTCAAGGAAATATTATTCTGGGGGCAAATTTCGATGATACCGAACAAGACTTGGAATCTACTATTGAAATTGCAAAATTTTTAGATCTGGATATGCCGACCTTCTCCCTCTTGACCCCCTATCCTAAAACTGAATTGATGGAAGAAGTTCAAGAAAAAGATTTACTCTTAACCAAAGATTGGCGTAAATTTAACTGGTTTACTCCAACTATGAAATATCAGCATTTAACTTCAGACCAACTGCAAAAATACTTAGATAAGGCTTACGCCGAGGTTCCATTTTTTAAGAATCCTATTCCCCGATTCGGCCGCATGCTAAAAACGAGAGGGTTGCCTTTTTTCCTTTCCCGTGTCTGTAATTTCCCGACTCTCAAAGCTACCTTCTCAGGATTTAAAAAGCTTGTTACACATAATTCAAAAACAAATTAAATCGCCCCCAATGAAGACATCTATTTTAACCTGTTTGAAATAACATCATTTAGCTTACCCCAACAAAAAAAAGAGATATTAGGTTATTATAAGAAATTCGGTCTTTTTCTTTTGTACGATTGTAGCCAGATTACTATGGAAATTAGCATTAAGATTGGCAAGATTTCGAAGCCTGGAATCCCTCCATCTCCAACGTCACTTTGTTCAATCCGGAGGACGGCGATTCCTGATCCAGCTTTTTGGGACATGACAATCGCATAATGTTCAGTTTCCTCAGCTGTAAAACTGACGCTTTCATCTTGCCCTAACGTGCTCGAATTACTTACGTGGTGATCACGTTTATCGGGGCCATAGTCGAGGTTCGGGGTCATCCAAAAAACCTCGATGTCAAAATCACAACCACTTGGTACGTCCAAGGTGATGGAATACGGCAATCCTGAGTCGAGGAGCACGTGGTAAATTGCCACGCGGTCTATTGGATTTAATGTTACATTGTAGGAAAGAAGCGAGGAAACTACTTTCTGGGTTGAGCATTCGGCTTCAATGCAGTAATTTCCCGTCATGAGCATGCTGTACAATTCGATATAGATTGTTTGGGTAGTTGGTGGTCTACATACTAACCACTCTAGCTGGTGCACTCCACTACAGCCCTGGATTAAATAAGCGGGCAGATACGTGTAATTGGAATATATATTTAAGCTATATTGAGTAAGGGGAAAATCGATCTGATACATCCAGATTAACCAGTAATTATTAACGATCAGCTCCAGATCTGTCGCGTAATAATAAGTAGTAATGCCAGGTAGGGTGAAATTATCAAATACCTCGGCATCATTAAATAATATTTCGGGATTGTTTATGTCACTTGATTTTGCTGGATTGATTGGCAAGGAATTGGTATTTAGATCGGATTTATTAGCAATATTAGTTAACTTTACGGTTCCAACTAACCCGAGCAGTAACACGGCTATAACCAAGATCGGTACCAAAGTTCTCTTTCTTGAAGTATGTATTATATTCCACTCCTATCTTTTTTTTAAAAAGAATTTTTGGTTTAAATGAGAATAAATGTAAAACATTTAATATTTAAATTATGTGTGTTACTTCATCTTCTAATCAAGATCTTATTATGAAACCTAAAACCATTAAAACATATTAGAAAGTATTTCAATTTACTTCCTTTAATGCTAAATATTGAAAGAAGTGAAATTCTCCTTATATTCTATTTTTTGTTAGTTTTTTGATAACTTTTGAAGCCTTATATCAGTATAAATTAAAAACCTTTTTCATCTTATAGTTTAGATGACTAATTTATTTGAATCAATTAGCATTTGGTTTTGGAAGTTCTGACTAAAGATAATTATTAAATAAAAAGAAGAGTTATTTGACGTGAAAAAGAACTAAGATGTTCTCTTCATCAAATAATGCAACTTAATAGATGTAACTTATAAAAGAAAGATCAACAAAATTTATTTTGAAACTAGATGAAGCTGAATATAATAAAAATTCAAAGGGTATTAGTAAAAAGGAAGGACGTATAAATAGAATGAAAAGTGTTATCATGGCAGGAGGTAAAGGAACCCGGTTACGTCCTTTAACTTCGAATTTACCGAAGCCGATGGTACCGATCGCAAATAAGCCAATACTTGTCCATATTATAGAATTGCTAAAGAGATATGGATTCAAAGACATAATTGTAACAGTGGGTTATTTAGGAAAAAAAATTTCAGAAATAATTGGAGATGGCAGTGATCTAGGGGTAAATATAACCTATGCATGGGAATCGAGACCGCTAGGGACGGCAGGAGGCATAAAAGCAGTCGAAAAACAGCTGGACGAGACATTTCTAGTCATCTCAAGCGATATCCTGACGGATATCGATTTGTCAAGGATGCTAGAATTCCATAGAAAAAATAAGAGTGTAGCAACACTTGCTTTAACACGAACTGAAGTTCCAGTTGCCTACGGGATTGTTTATACGGATGAAGATGGAAAGATTAAGCGATTTATGGAGAAGCCAGGGTGGAGTGAAGTATTCAGTGATAAAATAAACACGGGAATTTATATATTAGAACCCGAAGTTTTGCAATATATTGAAGAAAACCAGGAATATGATTTTAGTAAACAATTATTTCCTCTATTATTAGATAAGGATCGTCCTATTTTTGGGTATTGGGGTGATTTCTATTGGTTAGATATTGGTAATCCTAAGAAATACATTCAGGCGAATCATGACATTTTGATAAAAAAAGTGAAAACTAATATTGCGGGAGAGGAAATAAAGGAAGATATATGGGTTGGAGAGGGAAGTGACATTGATCTTGAAGCGAATCTCTGGTCACCTATAATAATTGGGCAAAATTGTAAAATAGCGAAGGATGCAAATATAGATCGGCTATCAACCATTGGAGATGGGGTTTACATAGGGAAAGGGGTTCATATAAAGCGATCAATCGTGTGGAATAATGTAACTATTAGGGAAAATGCAAAATTAGAAAATTGTGTGATTTCATCTAGAGTGGAATTGGGCGCAGAGTCTTTTGTGCTGAATGAGGCGGTTATAGGCGACGATTGTGAGATTGGCAATGAAAGTGTAATCAATCCAGCCATAATGATTTGGCCGAACAAAATTATTGAAGCGGGTAGTACCGTTTCAATGAATGTGAAATGGGGTACATTTGTACGGCGGAGTTTATTTGGAAGATATGGGATCACGGGATTAATAAATATTGAAATTACCCCAGAATTTGCATCCAAGCTTGGAGCTGCCTTCGGTACCATATTGGGAGCCGGGGCTAAAGTAGTAATTGGACGAGACAACAAAAATATTTCCCGGATGATTAAACGAGCACTAATAGCAGGTCTCATGTCAACCGGTGTAGAGATTTATAACGTCGAAATAATGCCTGTACCGTTAATCAAATATGGGATTCGAGTATTCAATGCAAATGCAGGTATCTCAGTAAAGAATCCTTACGCAGATATCAACTTGATAAGCATCCGATTTTTTGATCAAGATGGAGTAGATGTAAATAGTAAAAGAGAAACTGAAATAGAAGATATTTTTTTCAAGGAGAAGATAAAAAGAGTTGAACCCCTAAAAGTAGGGCAGGTTCTAAATCCGGTCAGGACTTTTGAGGTCTATTTTGAGGATATAATGAAATATATCAATCATACTATAATAAGAACACGGCAACCTAAAATCATTCTCGATTGTGCTAATGGATCAAGCTCCATTATTGCGCCAAGCATTTTCCAAAAATTAGGGTGTGAAGTTATTTCCTTAAATGCCCAATTAACACCGGGAGCGGAGGTAAAAGATGTATTACTTTCAAAGGATTCTCTGGCTGATCTCTCAAAGACAGTGCGCGCACTAGATGCAGAAGTCGGAATCGCGTTAGATGAAGATGCAGGAAGGGCATTATTTGTTGATAATAAGGGAGATATTTTAAAAGGGGATACGGCATTAGCATTGTTAATCAAATCACGTTTGCATGAACGTAAAGGTGGGCGTATATGTGTGCCGGTTAGTGCATCACAAGTAATTGAGCAAGTTTGTGAGCAAAATGGTGGAAATGTTATCCGCACACGAATTGGCTATCGCCCTCTGATTGAAAAAATTATAGAGCATAAATCCATTTTTGGCGGAGATGAAACGGGTGGGTTTGTGTTTCCAGAATTTCAATTTGCGAGGGATGGAATCCTTGCAGCAGCATATTTAATAGAACAAATTGTTAAAGAAGAATCCCAATTAAGTGATCTTGCCTCAGAAATCCCGAGATTCTACATGGCAAAGAAAATAATTCCGGTACCCTTTCAATACCGAGGAAAAGTAATGTTAAATTTAATAGAAGAAGCATATGAACATAACCTCTCGACTTTAGATGGAGTTAAAATTTACTTTGACTATGGCTGGTGCTTAATCCGCCCGGCAGCAGATGAAAATTCATTTGAAATTTATTCAGAAGCGAAAGGAAAAGGAGAAGCCACTCAACTGAATAAGCATTGGGCTAATGTCATTGAAGATATAGTTCATTCTATAGAAACAGGAACTTAATAGAAACCTATTCCTTTATTCCTTCTAAATTTTCGATAGATAATTTAATTTTTCCAGTGATAAATTGCAACAATAACTGAACCGTGGGATTTATCAAATTATTTTTGGCTAAATAATTCCAAATTCGGATTAACTGCTCAAATTCTTCAGATTCCTTCAGCATTTCAGAAGCTAAATTTTCTAAATGAGCAGTATCTATTTTGGACTCCTTTTTTATTGCAGGGCAAATTTCTTTTGCTTTCTCTGAATAGCCCCAATATATCTGATCTTTGCGAACTTGAAAAGTATAGGGGAAGCAACGACAAATTTGAGGCCTATACTCATAGATTTGACATTTATTATCCTCTAAAAATATACATTTATCCTCTTTTTGCTGTAGACCTAGAAAAATTTTACCACGATTTGTTATAATAGCTGGACTCATTAATCTCTTTTCAAGAGAGGGATCATCATCTTGAACTTGGTAAAAGGTCACGGTATTAAGTATGTCAGTATCCGGCAAGAAAAATTCAAGTCGAAGTATATCCCGATGGGTTATTGTAATAATTAATGAAGGATCACTACAACATTGACCACATCGTTCACATTTAAAGCCCAATTAATTTAGCCTCCAAAAAAAACCTAATAATCATTGGAAGGTGAGTGTTAAATTTTATTTTTTACTATTTTGTATCTTCGGAACCTGGTTCTACTATAATACCCTTACCACTGGCTTTAATAATGACTTCAATGCCGGAGCTGATTACTTCTGTAATTTTCAGTGATTTTGCAGCTCTAATGGCAACCTTAGTCGAATTAAACAACTTTTTTTCAGAAATCTTTTTGGGCTCGCTTTTAGAAGAATCCTCTCGAAGTCGTTTAATTTTCTCCTTTAATTCATCATTTTCTTTTTCTAATTTCGTTTTCGCAGCCTTCAGCTTCTCATCAGATTTTGTGTCACTTGCAGGTGCGGCGGCAGATTCAATTGTTGATATAGTGCTCCACATTAATCTTGTTCCACCTTTTTCTCGTTTAGCTTCAACTAATCCTACCGCTCGAAATATTGCAATAATATCATATATACGCCGTCTAGGCACTTGTAACTTCTCTGCAAGCTCAATATTATTGATTCCTTTTTCACCCGTTTCTTGCAATATTTTTGTAGCTCTTTTAGCTAGTTCGACCAGTTTCATAAGCCATCTCCTAATGGAATTATCGACTCTTTTTTAATTTGTTTCATTACGACTATATTTAAATTTTGGGAAAAAAGAAAGGATAAATTTCATTCAATTCTCCGAATATAATTAGACTTTAATCAAATAAACATATAAAATTTTATTTTTTGTTAATTTTAAGGGAGGTACCGAGTCTTAAATTCATTAATCTATCCAAATTAGATGTGATGTTCCCAATCACATTAATACCACCATATGGTTCCATATCGTCTAAAAAGATACTGATTGCATCACCCATGGGCCAGTAGGCTATATCTCCTGCCTTTGCTTGTGCTGTTGCCTTTTCTTTGCCCATTTTAATACCAATTGTTAAATTTAATTGGTGTTGTTGTTTAGAGACTCTGCCAGTCACTGGCAATTTCGCAAGAATCCTCTCAACGGTTCTGGGAGCTTTCGTGCGTACCAACTGCCCTTCGATTATATCCTCTTTTCCTACAATTGCAATTTCTATAGGAAAAACATTGAGTGATTTTGATTTTTCGATATTTATCGCCTCAATTCTTTGAAATATAAGCTAATTGGGTCAAACGATCCATAATTTCAACTAATTCACGTTCAATTTCGTATTTTTTCTGTTCATATTCCTCTTTACTTATTTTTTTATCGGATTCCTCTCTATTCAAATCTTTCATTTGCTGAATTAAAATTTTCTTTCGGCTTTGTAATTGCTGTATGATTTGTTTTCCGTTTTTCAATTAGTTTCCACCAATTTGATATGTTAAATGTTCGATGCTAATAAAAATTTTATGCTGAATGTGAATATTTGATAAAATAATTTTTAAAAACTTATAAAATTGCGCGCACATAGTTTATTCTATATGATATCATTGAAAAAAATTTGAAGACGGAGTGAAAATGGAGTTGGAAATACCAAAAATAAAGGTAAAATTTTATTTTCCTGATGAAACACCAGTGGAATATTTATTAACTGAAATTGATGCTATGGAATTGGAAGTATATGCAATTACTCGAGTCCCAAAGAGATTAGTTAGGAGAATTCTACGCGTTGGAGAAAATTTACAAGGAGAAAGAGAGGTTTCAATGGAATATCTTTTGGAGAATTCAGGATCTCGTTCTGGAGATGTATATAACGCGTTAAAATATTTAGAACATAATCATATCATTGAAATAAGAAGGGAGTTTAGGAAAATCAAAACTGTAGCGCCAGACAAATTGGATAAATTATTGAACAAAATTAAAGGCTTACTTAGCAAACCAAGATAAATTAATTTGTTTTTTTGCTATCCCGTATTTGGAGTTTATCAAATTCTTGTTTTATATCAGAATAAAGTTGAAGTAATAAATCTGTGGCATTTTTCTCATTAAAACCCATATATCTTAGAAAATAAAAATCTAAATCATTTCTTTCTTTTAAAGAAAGTTGGTCGATAAGGATTGGTAATTTTATTTTTCTTAATTTATCAAAAGTTTCGAGAATTTTCTTGAAGAATTCGTTTGCTTGATTGATTTCAATAAATAAGGGATAGTTGAGGTAATCTACAATTTGGAGCCGTCCATAAGATCCCCCAATTTCTCTCCGGAATATTAAAAAAATACTTAAAAAAATCGAACTATTTAACCAAGCAGACACAAATTTTTCAAGATTGCGACTTGATCCCTTGACTAAATAAAAATTTTTAGAAGCACTTATGTAATCATCAAAAAAATAGGAGAGTAATGCTACTGATGTAACGCTAAATTTGTCAACAATAAAAGTTCTTCCAACTGGATTTTTAGATTTAAATTGACTATTTATATGAGAGAGCCATTTCTTTCCAAATCGTTTTTTTGCGGGAATTTCAATAGTATCGCCCCAATTTATATATTCAACAATGTCATCTTCTCTTGAAAATTGTGAAGTAGGAGGTATATTTAAAATGAAATCATTTACTTCAGGTGTGATATGATTTTTATAGAGTTTTGGTTGGCGAAGAGCATAATCGAGATATTTTTTATTAATTTTTAATTCTCTCTTTAAGGCCTCGTTAAAAATGATTATGTAATTTTTTTTATCAGCTACAATTCTCCAATATTTATTGGGAAAAAAGAAAAATTCAGGGCCATACATCTCGAATCCGCGAATAATATTAAGTTTAAGGTCAGTTCCCGATAGTAAGACGGCCCGTTCTTTGATTGCTAAAAAAATCTCATTTAATGGATTGTAATTTAAATATATATTCCAATTTTCAGGTCTTGACAGATCTTCAGTTGATAATAATGTCAATTTAAACTCTTTAGAATCAATATTAGAATTAGAATTTCTAATTAAATGATTTAAACCATCTATATCCAATGAATTAATATCTTTTTTTAATGAAATGAGTTTAATTGGCGAGTAATTTTGGCGAGGCTCACCTCTTTTTTGACAAATGAACAGAATCTCTCTAAAATCACTTCCATCAGAAAAAGATTTTGAGATTTGTGAAGAAATTATATATTTAATTTGGTAGAATTTTAAAAAGAAATCTTGAATTCCCTGACTATATTCAGAATAAAATGTAGAAGCAGGTAAAACTGCTGCTATCATTCCATTATCATTTAATAACTTATCAGCTAAGAATAAAGCATATCCATGTAACCCCATTTGGCTTCCTATGAATTTTGAATAGTCCTGAAATCCCGTTTTTAGTAATTTCTTATAATTTTTCTCAAGTCGAATATATCTTGTAAAGGGCGGATTCATAATAACTAAATCAAATGTATGAAAATATTTCCTTGAAGAGTCTTCCACGAACGAATTCAATCCGAGTTGAAAATATCTGAATGTATCTCCTTTTATCAATTGGATATTGTTGAAATTAGTGTTTTTGGAAGATTGCGTGATGGTTGAAATTAAAAAATTAATAAAAGCTAATTGAATTGCGGGAAATAAAATATCTATCCCAAGTAAATTTAGATGGTTTTGAGGTAAATTGGATTTTTTTCTTTTTGTTGAAAAGATTTGTCTATATATTTCCAGCAGTAATCTTCCAGAACCTACAAATGGATCAATAATTTTTTGAGTAGTATCTTTTAGGGTTAACATGACCAATAATTCGGCAATTTTTGAGTGTGTGTAATTTGCGGCATATCTTTTTCGGGCAGGAGTTGATAATAATTCCTGAAAAAATATATCAATATTTTCTAATTCCATTAAAGTATTCTTATTGATGTTTTTAACGTGATTTATTGCCTGATTTATGATTTCCCGATTCTTTTCGTCAAACATTATTTTTAAAATTTCAGAATGAAAATAAGCCTTTGCAAAATCATTATTCTTCAAGAATTCATCAATATTTTTATGAAGATCTTCAATTAGAAAGACATTTTTGATGTTTTTATTAAGAATAGAAAAAATATGATAGATTAAAAGATGGATAACGATTTCAAAACCAATTAGTTCTTTAATTTCCAGATCTTTCTCTATTTCAAAATAGGGATAGATATCATTCTTTAATAAATTAATATTATTCGTTGTTACTTCCAAATTCTTTTTTAAAATTTGAGATATTTTTTTTAAATGTTCCATATAAACACGGTTTGTTTTAATTAAAGCCTAAAAATATTTTAATAATTCATTATCTTCTAATTTCTGCATCCAGTTTATTCGCCCAACATTAGAAGGAGGTCGTTCCTCAATCAAAATTAGGGTTTTTTCTATAATTTCTTCTAAAGACGCGGTTGAAGTATCCACTTCATAAATTTTGTTCCTATCGTGATTGTCCAAAGCTGCTGAGGTACAGGCTCCTAATATTTCAGATTGGAGATTTTCCTGAACCTTTTGAGGAGGGAATTGTTTTTTGATTAATCGCTGCTTTAATATGTGTGGTTCTGTCCTGAGAATAATGAAGACTGAAATGAGAGAATCAGGTATAACATCAGCGTAATGACCTTCAATTACGATGTTGTTTGAATGAGATGAAATTAAGTTTTCCATATAAGGAATTAATTTTTCTAAATTAGCGACTTTTGTTTGGCGTTGCGCATCAGATTCCAAAATAAAATCATTCGCGATAGCCACATCTGTCAGGTTAATAGATAAGGCAGAGAATTTATCTTTCAATATATCTGCAACCGTGGTTTTTCCCGTTCCCGGTGTACCAGAAATTAGAATAACCAGTTTTTTTCCTTGCATTTTTTAAATCCAATTGAATTGATTATTATTAATAATGAAGTAAGTTAGAAAAAAACTGACATGCAGTTATTGAATTTCATAGATTAAAATCCGCCCGGGCGAACAATAATTGTAATTGTTGTCGTGAGGACAAGTATGTCATTTTGATTTGTCGTTATGATCTTGTAAACGAGAAATAACATGTGTTTTTTAATAAAAATGTCTTCTATTCGAGTTTTACTAGTGAGAACATCCCCGGGTTTGATTTCAATATCGGTGAATTCGTATGCTTGTCCACCATGGACGAGATAGCGAGGATCTTTCACCAAATCTTTGTATTCAGAGACCTGTTTTCGCCAATGCCATAAAGACGGAAGTACAAATGTACAGACATAGCCTGGAAAGGCAGCTTCTTTGTATTTGGGATCAAGAACTCCAACGCTTTCTGTGTAATTAATCATATGTTGGGCATCTATAGTGAATGGAGGTGAAGTGCATTCACGTCCGATAAGCTTTTGAATCAATTCTTCACTCATCAAATCACCTTATAATAATTAGACTATAAGATAGCGAAGATAATTCTAAATTTCGCGGCGTCCGCTAATAAATTCTTCGATCCATTGAGTGGCTTCTTGGATCGTAGCAGTTTTGGGAGGTTTTTTAAAGCCATAGGCGGAAATACTTTCAAGTGCGCCTGAAATCTTGCGATTCAGGGCAACTTTTGTTCCTCGGATAACATCTACAAGAATTGCAAAAGAATTTGGAGCATCAGTCGTGGAAAGTTGGAGGTCAATTTTGACTTCAGCGCTATTTGCATAATGTGTTCCAAGAATCCAGAAATAACTAGCACGTTGTGTTCCTAAAAATGAAACAAAATCGGTAGATCCAGCGACAATAGGGACATTATAGGGCACTTGGCTTTTTACTGCATTCGTTTTAAACTTTCGTTTAATAGAACGTGCTCTATGGAGCGCATTTAATGACTCGCTTCCGCCACCTACATCAAGGCAATAACTTTCTTTAATTTGGATCCCCCGATCTACTAACATTTTTAGAAGATTTTTATGAATGATTGTACTTCCTATTTGATTCTGTAAGTCATCGCCTGCAATAGGAAGCCCAGCGCCTTTAAATTTTTTATCCCAATCCGGATCGCTTGCCATGGGCATTGGAGTTACATTAATAAAGGCGCAACCTGATTGTAATGCTTGTTCAGCATACCATTTTGAGACTTCAGATGCGCCTGAAGGAGTGAGATTTAAAAGTATCTCTACCCCAGCATCTTTCAACGTATCAATGATATTCACGGGTTTAGAATTATCAATCTTTACAGTACCTTTCAAATAATCGGCAATCCCATCCAAAACGTCGCCTTTCTGGACATTTATACCTAAAGAAGGTAGTTTCTCTAATGAATACATATTATTAGGAGGACAAAAAATGGCTTCTGATAAATCTTTTCCAACTTTGCCTTCTACAACATCAAATGCTGCAACAAATTCAATATCTGAGACAATATATTCGCCAAAATTTTCATAAATTAAACCCAATGAATTAGTCCCATTGTTTTTGACGTATTCAATGCCTTGTAAGAGGGCAGAACAACAATTTCCTACGCCTGCCACAGCAATTTTAATCTTGCCCATTTCGAATCACACTCCGAATTTAAAAAATTCATGTTGGAACTAAATAAAGATTGACATGCTTTTAACACAAAAGTAAGGGAAAGATAGATAAAAATCCTATTCTTCCTCTTTCTAAAAATAAATAATTAATATCTTTTTAAAAAAAGTGAACCAAATAAACAACCCATAAGGTATTTATATACACCAATGGCGAATCTCTACTTGGGAAAAAAGTTGATTTTAGGTAGATGTAGGTGCACGGAATAAAGATAAATGCAAAAGTTGCCTTGACTCTTGTTGTAATTTTTGCATTTTTAATTTGGAACGTAATCTACGTTGGAATTGCTTTTTTGGGGAATATTAATGAGCCAAATCGTTCAGAAAGTTCGGATCTGGCAATAATTTATCAAAACCAAGATTTAATGCTCAATGATATGCAGACTTCATCAATAGAAGGTACGAAATTGAGTGGAGTATTGATAATTACCCAAAATCAGATAAAAATCACAGAAACCCTTGTTTTAAGCTCGTTCTTCATTTATTTCATTATTGCAACTAATGTACAGGATTTCAATTTGTTTCCATCGCAAGTGAAATTGAATCAATCTACTCGCCAAAAAATCTTTGAAATAATCGAACAGAATGAGGGAATTCACCTTCGTGAGATTTGTCGCGCGATGGATAAGAAAATGGGTGTAGTTCAATACCATATATATGTAATGGAAAGTGCTAATCTCATAAGTTCCATGAAAGATGGACGATATAAACGATTTTTCGTTAATCATAAGAATTCGCTGGAGGAACGCTTGGTGATTTGCCTGCTACAACGCGAAACCACCGGAAAAATACTTAACTTGATCTTTGAGAAAAATGGTCAAGGTATATCTCATAGTACTATTGCGAAAGAAATGGGTACGAGTAGTCAGGCCATTACTTGGCACATTCATAAATTAACGGATGCAGACATCATCTCAACTACGAAAAAAGGATGTCAAAAGTTCTATCAAATTAATCCCAATTTCCTGCCTATTCTCGAATCACTATTATAAAAAAGAAATCAAGCCCTCCTCAATTTACATAAATTTTTAGAATTTCCATTTTTTAAAGAAAAGGATAAAATTCAAAGAGAATAAAATTAAATTCTACTAAGTGGATGGCCGCACATTTTACAAAAGCGCCAAGTGCTTTTGATCTGCCTACCACAACGGGGACAAATTCTCATTTCAACTTCCTGGATGGTTTTGTGTTCTATACGAGTACCGCAGAGACGACAGAATTTCCAATCGGCTGCAACTTTACCCTTACATTCAGGACATAGTATTTCCTTTCCTGATTCGACTTTCTGTAGAAGTTTATCGCCATATATTACCTCTAATTTATGAACTTTATCGTTTATGGCATTAACACAGGTTTTGAATAAGTCATGAGTAATTGTTCTAATGGATCTTCTAAAATGAACCTTTAAGTATTCGCCACACGCCGGACAATACCCTTCCGTCTTCACCTGCTTAAGAAGGTGCCTTTTATGGGCAGGAGATCCACACCAGAGACATGCGAGAACCGCATCATTCAATGATAATTTTTTTTGGCAAACCGAGCAGGTTAATCCAGTTGCAACGCGACTGAGTTGTTTATCGATTAATGCAATTTTTGATAGGAATTTATTCGTTAATACATCTACCGTTTGCGGGGTAATTATTGATTTTTTACGCTTAATTTCGCTTAATATTTCACCAATATTATTTCGTTCAACCATTGACTCGGAAAGGGTCACTAATTTCTGATAGGTCTCGGGAGAAAGGTGATCAGTATCTGAAGCCATCTAATCATAATTAATTTAGATTCTTTTAAAAATTTATAGCAAGAATTAATGATGAATTATTCAATTTAAATTTTATAAATTGTATATAATTAAATAATAATGATTAATTAGAGATGCATAATTAAAATGTTGAATCAAGAAATAGCTAGAAGAATTGTTTCATTCCTTGTAAAATATGGAGCAAAAAAAATAGCAATCTTTGGATCTTATGCAAGTGGAAAAGCAAAGCCTGAAAGTGACATAGATATCCTTGTGGAGTTTAAAGAAATAAAAAGTCTGCTTGATTTAGTGAAAATTGAGAGGGAGTTATCAGAAGAATTGACTATAAAAGTAGATTTATTAACTGAAAAATCTATAAGTCCATATTTAATTGAGGGGATAAAAAAGGAATTAGAGGTAATATATGGATGAAAAGGGATGACTTTGTGTATTTAAAACATATTTTAGATTCAATTTCTCAAATTCATGAATATATTCAAGGCGTAGATCACAAGAAATTTAAAAATACAAAGATGATCTAAGATGCTGTTATTAGACAGATTGAAATAATTGGAGAAGCTACTAAACGATTATCCCAAGAAATAAAAACAAAGAGATTCCATGGAATGATATAGCAGGAATGAGAGATAAATTGATTCATGATTATTTAAGTATAGATATAGAAGCGGTTTGGGCAACTGTAGAAAGAGATATTCCTATTTTAAAAACATTAATTGAGAAGATTATAAAAGATGATTGATTTTCTTATTAATATCAAAAGATTAAAAAATTGAGAGCGAATATATATTGATGTTTAAGAGGTGAACCTATGAGCGAGCAACCAAAGATTGTAAGTGTAGAGAAAGGTGCCGGCACTCTAGGAGATTTACAGGCAAAGAGGTTGGTGGCTTTTAAGACCCGGGAATTAGCTGGTTTTTTGAAATATGTTCATGATACTATTGCCCAAAATGATGTGAATAGAGCGAAGGATTTAATTGCTGGTTTCTTAACAGAATTAGCACAAAGCTTAAAATAGATATCTAATTATTTTTAAAAATTACCAGTATTTTCCTAAATCAGAGGCAACCCTTTCAGGGGATCGGAAGGTTACAGCTATTTTTGACCGTATTTCATATGTCAATTCATATGTAAAATATTAAAAAATAACAATAACATTTAAAATCTCTATGAAAAATTAAAAAATAATTAAAAAAAATAAATGCAAATAAAAAATCGGAGAATAAAAAATGAGTGATGATGAACAGAACTTTTCTGATAAGGTTATCTATCCGCTAATTTTTCTGGGAATATTTGTCCTCTTAATAGCCATATCTGCTGAAGTAGATTGGTTTTGGAATGGTGGGCTCTACGGAACTGTTGCGTTTAAGGAATTGGCGTTTGTTTGGTTGTTTTCAGTCTTATTACCTTTAATTTTAATAATCGGATGGTTGATAATGGAACGCTTCCCGCAACGGGTAAAAGAACCCACACCCATAGAAGGCGATAAGAAAAAATTCATTTGGTGGATTATTATTCTCCTTATCATTCAAAATACAGTACCAGTTTTTTACATCGTCTTTGATCGTGACTTACTATATGTCGATTTAGTAATAGCAGTCCTTTTAATAATTAATTTCATAGCGTTTGCAGCGATTGCAGCATTTTTCCCGATTCATTCAGAGAATGCTAAGAGAAGAAAACGATGGTTAATTTTTTTCCTCATTGGAGTTCTTCCATTTTACGTGCTTGTGGGTGGGCTTATCGGCGCCTCATGGGCAACCACTGGGGGTACTCAGGAGACACTAAAATTAATCTATTGGATCATGATGTGGGGAATGGTTATGCCGCTATCATTCGTTTTTCTAGGTGTGAGCTGGAAAAATGGGAGAGGCGAGTCAAGGAAGGCGTTTAACATCGCTTTCGCTGGGATTCTGATGCAATATTCATTCCTCGAAGATTTTCTGTTTTATGCATTAAACGGACAACCACAACCACCTCTAGGTTACACAGCTTTACTCAATTTTCCACTTGATATTGCACGCCTTTTTGGTCATCAAACGGTTGCTCTGACCACAGTAGAGCTCCTTATTTGGATGATAATAATGATTTCCATTGCAGTCGTTATAATCTTTGATATACCCTATATTGTCTATAAAAAAATAACCAAGAAAAACTAATTATACCGGAAATACTAATAACTTCTTTTATTTTTTAATATCTTTCATAATATCAATATTCTCTTTCCAGAAATATCTCGATTGCCTTCAAACAATTCCACTTTCCATTTAATCAGACTTCTCGTATTTTTTATTAGATTTATCTACAAGAAAGTGAATAAATTTATAACCTATCAGATTTAATAGAGTTTAAGGATCGCAAAGTCCCTTTAAGGCTACGAGAAATTAAGGACATGGTGAAGCGATAATTGAAAATATTAGTTACCGGTGAATATCATGCAGGAAAATCTACCTTTGTACGCACTGCATGCAGCAAAAGTGAGAACCCAGCAATCAATATTGATCGTGGTACAGATGATAAAACCACAGTAGCCATGGATTTTGGCATTGTTAATCTGAAGGGACTCCGTTTAAGTCTTTTTGGAACCCCAGGCTTAGCACGATTTGACATTATACGGCGTATAGTCTCAAAAGGGGCAGACGTGGTTGTATTCTTAATTGATTCGGCAGATGAACTAATGGACTATCGCGTGAAATATCTCTATGAAGAGATTACCAGTTATCTTTCACCAAAAAAAGTTCCGTATGTCTTTGCAGCCAATAAACAAGACCTCTCAAATGCACGGTCTTCTGAGAAACTCAAAAAATTTTTCACATTTATCGGTGATGAGCCGATATATCCAATCTCTGCGAAAGATTATGAGGATGTCCAAAGGGTGCTTCTTAAGGTCATCATAAAACTGGTAGATAAGGTATGGCCAGTTCTCCAGACCCTCCATGAATATCATGGGAAGGTGAAAGGCGTAGAATTGGTATCCGAGGGACTTGAAAAAGGGGCTTATGAAACGCGGGCATATTTACGATGGTTAGAACGCAGACGATTAATTGATGTGGATTGGCGGCAGCTTGTTTATTGGTTATGTCCAGGGCTGCTCAAGATGCTAGAAAAGTAAAGCCCGGTAGTGTAGTGGCCAAATTATTCAGGCGATTCATCGGGGGCCCTGGTCTCATCATAGAGGGAAACCCCTGGACTCCGGTTCGAATCCGGGCCGGGCTATTCTTTGCCTACTGAGAGAGAATTTCCTTATTCTTCTAATAACTTCTTCTTGCTAAGATATTCTTTTTGGGTAATTTCACCCTGTGCCAAACGCTGCTTCAAGGTGTTAATCGGAAGATCGGAAG
>JABXJU010000049.1 GCA_013375405.1 Candidatus Helarchaeota archaeon | reverse complement strand
CTATAATCAGCCCGTTTCATTAATTCTCTTTCTTGCATCTGCTCAGGTACATTTCCCTTGGGAAGGATCCAGTCGAAATAGAACATACTATGAGAGCCTGGGAAAGGGAGATAATATCCAAGTAAAGGTGAACAGCCAGAGTATATATCAAAGCCCCCAAACATTTCCCAAACCTTCTTTACTGCCTCAAAAGATTTGGGAATATCAAAAAAATATTCTTCTAGTGTCATTCCAGTTAATAAAGCAGGAGCACAATGGAAGGCAGCTACCATAGGAACGCGATCTGGCTCTTTAATGGATAATACAGTCTCCACCCTTTCTCGAGGAGTCATAGTCTCGTTTTCATGCATTTTTAAAGGCAAAAAAAATCCTCTATCATTTGAATTGAACTAATAAAGGTTATTTTACGACTTAATAAAAATATAGAATAATTTTCTATGTTATTTTTATTCAGCAAGATAGTTTTCGTATTGTCTCCGTAGCTTTGCTCTTTGGGTCTTGCCAGCAGGACTAGTTGGAAACTCAGTAACATATTCTATGAATTTCGGAGCCTTATAGCGGGCAAGATTTCCTTTTACAAAATTGATAAGTTCTTGTTTTAATTCCTCTGATGCGTCTCCTTCATATTGTTTCCTTAATTTGATTAATGCAAGTGCTGATTGTCCCCACTCCGGGTCTGGAATACCAATAACGACCGATTCAAAGACTTTTGGGTGCTTATCAAGCACATCTTCAACTTCAGGAGGATGGATTTTTTCACCACCAGTATTAATTGTCTCCTTAATACGCCCAATGAGGGTGACGTTTTTTCCATCTTCATTTAATTTATAGAGGTCCCCGCTATAAATCCAACCATCAATGATTGTCTTATCTGTTTTTACTTTTGCTCCGAGGTACTCTTTCATTGTTGGACCAGTTTTGAACAATCCTTCCCCCATTTCACCGGGTTTCACGTCTTCACCTTTATCAGTTACGATTCGCATTTGATCAGGAGGCAGTAAGTCAAATGTATTTGAGGAAAGCTCATCGCCAGGAATATAAACTTTAGGCACTAATTGAAGACTTTCCGTAGCAGCAACAGTATCGAGAAAACCAACATCAGGGAAGGCATCCCAGAGCATTTTTTTAGTTTTTGCAGAGAAAATGGCGGCACCGGATACGATCCCCACGAGAGTATTGTTCACCATTTTTTTATATTTATCCAATTCGGGAGAATTTAATAATGCACGTGCTGTTTTGTCTCCGATTGTCATCATGAATGTAATTTTATGTTTCTTTATGAGCTCGAAAACCTCTTTAGGATTATAACGTCTGCTCTCCGTAAGCACTAACGTCCCTCCAGAGAAAATGATTAAATGTGATAGCCAGCCATATATGTGGAATAGGGGAGGAGGCCAGAGAAAAACGTTCTTGATCACTCCTTTATCAGCAATCGTACCTTCTGGATAGTTTTGTTTTGCACCTTCTAAGAGTTCAGTCTCGATTTGCGCCTGGCGTGCATCCGTATGTAGTAGTGAAAATATGGGAAAACGCCCAAGGCTCCAGGGGAATGGGAGCATTTTTAGCACTTTAGACCTCATCTTTTTCGGCATTTCCTTTACGCGTCGGAACATTTCCATGGTCCAGTTTAACATTCCCCCCATGCCGATTAAGTTGTTTACCGCCTTATGTGTCCATATCGCGCCTTTTGGGGTGCCTGTTGTACCACCAGTATAGATCAAGAATGCCTTATCATCCTCTGTTAAATCTTCTGCTACAACATCTTGGCTATAATGCAGCAGAACTTTATTATCATAGTTCATGTAGCCCTCAGGGATTTCTAAACCAGTAGAAAGAAGATAGTTTACGCTTTGAAATCCCTCCTCATTTTGAATTTCTTTAATGGAATTAACAAATTCAGGACTGGTGATTAAGATCTTCGGTTTCGAATTATTGATGATATAGAGAATCTCTGGAGGTTTATAGCGATAGTTGATCCCAACGACCGCCGCCCCAATGCGATAACAGGCATTATAAATTTCAAGGTATTCAGGACAGTTGTACAATAACACCGCTACATGGTCACCTTTCTCTATCCCATAATTTCTTAAAAAATTGGCTAGAGAATTTATACGATTATCAAATTCTTTATAAGTAAGTTTTTTATTCCCGTGAATAAGTGCCATTTGCTTGGGATGTTTTAATGCCACTTGATGGACATATAATCCGATATTTTCAAGAGCCATCTGATAGTTTTCTCCTTTAAATAATCAAATTTCTGAGGAATTAATTCATTTTGAGAGAATATGAAAATCAAAGTAGATTTACTATATATCTTTTTTTTAGTTATTAATATTGATAATATAGAAATGATTATAGAATGTACATTTTATGGCAAAAAAGTTTAAAAATATCGAAATTGTTAATTTTTATACTGAAAATAGAATGTAAGTTGATATTGTAGGAGGCACAGTTAGTGAGGTGTCGTGTTTGGCAATGCCGCAGAAGCAATCAGAGACATAAGGCAGAACCACTCACCCGTGAAATATAAGAAATGTCCAATAGATTGTACTCCTACTCAGTTTTTTTTGAAAATGTATAATAATTACAAGTATATCTATCTTCTTAAGTCCATAGAGGACCTGAATATACAAATTGGTGGATGAGATGTTAGTCAAACCGATAGTTAAGAAATTTAAGTATTATATAGTAACACCAGCAGACGTATACAGAGCGGTGAAAGAACAAACAAAATCAAAGTATACTTTTCTTCTTGAATCCTGCGAAGGAGATGAGAAAGTAGCTCGATATTCTTTCGTAGGCTTTACACCGATAGGTAGGATTTCAATTGATAAGACGGGGACTTCAATAACCGGAAATATATTTTCAGAGGATAAAGCTCAAGGGAAAGATCCGATAGATATTATCAAAAATTGTATCGGACATAATCTGGTAGTCAATTCGAAAGAATCTCCACGGTTTTTAGGAGGTGCAGTTGGCTATTTTTCATATGACTTGATAAGGTCTTGGTTACCATACTTTGAAGATAAAAGTACAGCACTCAAGACACCTGATGCTGAATTTATTTTCACGAAAGATAACATCGCGTTCGATCATACAACAAGAGAAATTGAAATCGTGAGTTGTGCGTTTGGTCGAGATGAAGTCGAGTTGAAAGATGATGTCGGAGCAACGGAAAATAGATTGCAAGAAGTGGAAGAGGTCATTTTGAGTGCAGAAAGGGGTGACATCACTTTTAGAGAACCTAAAAAGATAGATTCGAGTTCAAATACAACAAAAGCAGAATTTGAGAAGATGGTAGAGAAGTCGAAGGAATATATTAGAGCTGGTGACATTTTTCAAGTGGTGGTTTCAAAGAGAATATGTGCAGATGCCGCAGATCCTTACGAAACGTATTTAGCACTCAAAACTCTGAATCCATCACCTTATTTGTATTACTTGGAATTTGGGGATTTAGTGATAGCAGGTTCGTCACCCGAAATGCTGGTGCGGGTGGAGGGAAACCGGGTCATCACGCGTCCCATTGCAGGCACGATCCGGCGAGGTAGGACGGAAATGCAAGATAGGGGCTTCGCAAGTGAGATGCTAAATGACCCCAAGGAACGGGCGGAGCACGTCATGCTGGTTGATTTACATCGAAATGATATCGGTAAGGTATGTAAATATGGGACTGTTCAAGCCAGCGAATTAATGATCATTGAAAGGTTTAGCCATGTGCAACATATTGTTTCCACAGTGGAGGGCGTATTGAATGAAAAAAGCGATGCTTATGACGCATTACGAGGCACATTTCCAGCGGGCACTGTTAGTGGTGCCCCAAAAGTCAGAGCCATGGAAATTATTAATGAGCTCGAAAAAGAGAGAAGGGGCCCATATGCAGGGGCCGTGGGATATTTTGGATTGGATGGGAACATGGACTTTGCCATCACGATCCGGACCTTGATTCAAAAAGCCAACAAAGCGTATGTGCAGGCAGGGTCGGGAATCGTGGCCGATTCGATGCCAGAGAAGGAGTGGTTTGAATCTGAGAACAAAGCAAAAGCATTAATGAAAGCATTAATGATGGTGAGTTAAATGGTTGAAGTGTTAGTAATTGACAATATTGATAGTTTTGTTTATAACCTGGTGCAATATATTGGAGAGTTAGGGGCAAAACCTAAAGTAAAAATTAATGATATAAGCATTGAGAAAATTAAAACGCTCAATCCAGAAAAAATTGTGATCAGTCCGGGTCCTGGGAGACCTGAAAATGCCGGCAATATCATTAAAATAATCCAAGAATTTGGACCAAAAATACCCATCTTAGGGGTGTGTCTAGGGCATCAAGGCATTGCCGTAGCTTTTGACGGTACGGTGGGTTTATCTAAAAATCTCATGCATGGAAAGGTGAGTGTGATTAAGCATGATGGGAAAGGGATCTTCAAAGGGATAAAGAATCCTTTTGAGGGGACGAGATATCATTCCCTTGTTGTTGAGGAAGAAACATTACCAGATTGCTTCGAAGTTTCTGCGAGAGCTATAGATGAGTTTGAGGAGATTATGGCGATGCGGCATAAAGATTTTCCAATAAAAGGGGTTCAATTTCATCCCGAGAGTATTTTAACAGAAGAAGGAAAAAAAATAATCAAAAATTTTCTAGATGGAGAGTAAAAAAAATGATAAAAGAAGCAATTTCAAAATTAATAGATGGTGTCGATCTCTCACGTAGCGAAGCTAGAGACGTGATGAAAGAAATTATGAGTGGGAATGCGACACAAGCGCAGATTGGAGCATTTTTAACGGCGTTAAGGTTGAAAGGAGAAACGGTCGATGAAATTACCGCATGTGCTGAAATTATGCGGGAATTTGCCAATAGAATTAAACCCAAAGCAGAAAAATTGATTGATACCTGTGGTACTGGTGGTGACGAAATCAAAACATTTAACATTAGCACTGCCACTGCCTTTGTCGTTGCAGGTTGTGGATTAGCCGTTGCGAAACATGGAAACCGCTCCGTAACGAGTAAATGTGGGAGCGCGGATGTCTTGGAAGCGCTTGGCTTGAAGATTGATCTCACGCCAAAAGAAGTTGAAGAATGCATAAATAAATGTGGGATTGGGTTCCTTTTTGCGCCTAAGTTTCACCCTGCCATGAAATATGCAATTGGTCCTCGAAGGGAAATGGGTATTCGTACTATATTCAATATTTTAGGCCCTCTCACAAATCCAGCTTTCGCCGCGCATCAAATTATGGGTGTATTTGATCCAACTCTGACAGAAACGTTAGCCAAAGTACTTGCCAATCTTGGAGCTAAACACGCTCTGGTTGTACATGGCATTGATGGGCTTGATGAAGTATCAACGATCGGGAAAACTCGAATTTCAGAAGCATATGAAGGAAACCTGAATACGTATGAAGTGACAGCCAAAGATTTTGGTTTGAAGCAGGGTATGAAAGAAGGAATACTCGCAAGTATATCTGTTGAAAAAAATGTTGAAGATTTATTTAAAATATTAAAAGGCCAAAAAGGGCCGAAAGCTGATATCGTGTTGGCTAATTCGTCAGTAGCTTTAAAGGCTGGATTAAACACCGATTTCCAGAAAGGGGTGGAACTAGCGACAGAATCTATTGAATCCGGGAAAGCTTATGAAAAACTAAAGTTACTAATCAAAGAAAGTTCCGGTGATATGAGTAAACTAGAAAAATTGGAGGATACTCTTTGAATATTTTAGAGGAGATCGCCAGTAATAAAAAAAAGCAAATAAAGATAAGAGATAGGAGCAAAAATTTCCTCTCTTTTTCTAATGCTATATTGAATAAAAATAACGAAGGACATTTAGCTCTTATTTCTGAAATAAAACCAAGATCTCCATCTCAGGGGAATCTCCGGGATATCCAAGATCCAGTATCAATTGCCAAAATTATGCAGGATAACGGAGCTGCAAGTATTTCGGTCTTAACAGAAGAGAATTACTTCGGTGGAAATATTGAAAATCTAATTAGTGTCTCTGAAAATGTTTCAATACCGTTATTAAGAAAAGATTTCATGACCTCAGAGGCAGAGATTGAAGAATCCTACAACTGTAACGCTGATGCCGTGTTAATAATTGTGGGATTATTAAAAGAAAACACTGGCAAATTATTTGAAAAATGCAAAAAAGTAGGATTAGAGGCTCTTGTGGAAGTTCACAACGAAGATGAATTAAAAATAGCTTTAGAAATTGGTGCTGAAATAATAGGTATCAATAACCGAGATTTATCAACCCTGAAAATTAACCTTAAAACCACTGAAAAGTTGATAAAATTAATTCCAAAGGATAAAACGGTCATAAGCGAAAGTGGAGTCAAAAATAAAGTAGATGCGGAGTACCTAGCTTCGTTAGGTGCAAATGCAGTACTTATTGGTTCTACATTAATGCAATCCTCTGATTTAGCTAATACAATAAAAAATTTGTCTGATGTTAAAATATGAAAAAAATTAAAGGGCAGTTGATGGCATTATGAGTCGAGTCCGTGTTAAGATCTGCGGAATAACTTCTCTAAAGGATCTTAAAACAGCTGTGGAAGCTGGCACAGATGCTGTAGGTATGGTTGTGGATGTCTCTCAATCACCACGAAATGTCTCTATAACTCAAGCAAAAAAGTTAATTGAAGCCACTCCTGTATTTATAGACACGGTTGCTGTCACTATCCCAGAAAATGTTGCATATTTAATGAAAATCTATAAAGAATTGAATCCTAGTTTTATTCAGGTTCATGGTTTAGAAAATTCGCTGGGGGAAATCCGAGAAAAGCTATCAGATGCGCACTTAATAGGGGGCATTCAAGTAAAATCCGGTTTGGATATCGATTATGTTGTGAAAATTACAAACTATTTTGATGCAATCCTTCTGGACTCCTTCGTTCCGGGCAAAAAAGGAGGTTCAGGAGTAACTCATGATTGGGAGATTAGTAAACGTATAAAAGAAGCTATACATCCTAAGCCATTAATCCTCGCGGGAGGGCTCACACCACAAAATATAAAAACTGCTATTAATACGGTCAAACCCTATGCCGTAGATGTCTCCAGTGGTGTTGAAGCAAGCCCAGGAATAAAAGACCGAACTAAAGTTATTGAATTTATAAAAAACGCTAAGGAAGTTGAAATATAATGGAATTGAAAGAATATCCTGTAAACCGAAAATTTGGAAAGTATGGAGGCCAATTCGTTCCAGAAACGCTTATGGCAATCATTAAAGAATTAGAGAAGGCATATAAAGAAGCAAAAAACGATCCAGAATTCCAAAAAAAATTGAATTATTATTTATCAGAGTATGCTGGGAGACCCACACCTCTATACTACGCAGAAAATTTAACGAAAATTTTAGGTGGAGCGAAAATTTATTTAAAACGGGAAGATCTAGCCCATGGAGGCGCACACAAGATTAATAACACTTTGGGGCAAGCCTTACTTGCAAAACGCATGGGAAAAACACGTGTTATTGCTGAAACTGGTGCGGGTCAGCATGGTGTTGGAACTGCAATAGCCTGCGCTATGCTTGGATTAAAAGCGGAAATCTATATGGGCTCAGAGGATATTGAGCGGCAGAAGCTCAACGTCTTCAGAATGAAACTTTTGGATGCTCAAGTTATTCCAGTTGAGTCAGGATCTAAAACGCTGAAAGATGCAATTAATGAAGCCATGAGAGATTGGGTCACGAATGTTCAAGACACTTATTATCTCCTAGGTTCCGTAGTTGGGCCTCACCCCTATCCTATGATTGTTCGAGACTTCCAAAGTGTCATCGGAAACGAACTGAAAGAGCAAATATTGAAAAAGGAAAAACGACTTCCAGACGCTCTCGTCGCATGTATTGGTGGTGGAAGTAATGCAATGGGGACGTTCTACCCATTTTTGGACGATATTAATGTGAAACTTTACGGAGTTGAAGCTGGAGGACATGGAGTTATTACTGGTAAGCATGCTGCCGCATTGGGTGGAGGAGCAGAAGGAGTTTTCCACGGAATGCTGACTTATATTCTCCAAGATGAGAATGGCCAGATATTGCCAACTCATAGTATCTCAGCGGGTCTTGACTATCCCGGAGTGGGACCTGAACACTCCTTTTTAAAGAGTATTGGACGGCTTGAATGCGCCATTATTGATGATGAAGATGCGGTTGCTGCATTTCAAGTATTATCGAAGAGAGAAGGAATTATTCCTGCTCTAGAGCCAGCACATGCTTTGGCATTTGCAATGGATCTTGCAAAAGAGATGGATCCTGACCAAATACTCGTGGTATGTCTATCAGGTAGAGGGGATAAAGACGTCAATGTTGTAGCAGATTATATAGGGGCGAAAATATGAGAGAAATTGCGAAAACTTTTTCAGCATTAAATGAGCGGGGGGAAGGCGCTCTAATAGCATATGTAGCCGCTGGTGATCCTACGCCCTCACACACCCCAAGTATCGTCGAGTCGCTCATCAAGGGAGGCGCCGATATCATTGAGCTTGGAATTCCTTTCTCAGATCCAATAGCCGATGGACCTACCATCCAAGCAGCCAGCGTGAGAGCACTGAAGGCAGGTATCACCCCGAAGAAAGTCTTTAAGATAGCCGAGGAAATCAGAGAAAAATACAAACAACCTCTTGTAACGATGACTTATTATAATTCTATTTTTAGAATGGGGTTAGAGAATTTTTTTGAATCTGCATCTAGTTCTGAAATTTCCGGAGTGATTGTACCAGATCTTCCCATTGAAGAAGCAGATGAATATAAGAAACTAGCTGATTCCTATGAAATCGATACTATATTTTTTATAGCTCCTTCAACTTCACCCGAGCGTATGAAGAAAACCTTAGAATACACCTCAGGCTTTCTCTATTTGGTCTCAGTATTTGGAGTAACGGGTGCTAGGACTAAAGTTCAAGAGCTCACGATTAATCTGATTAAAGTCGCCCATGCAATTACGAATGGAAAAGTGCCATTAGCTGTAGGTTTTGGGATCTCAGAACCAGACCATGTGCGCACGATCTTGAAAAATGGGGCAGACGCAGCCATTGTAGGAAGTGCATTTGTCAAAATTATAGAAAAAAATCATGAAGAAAAGGATCTTATGCTTAAAACACTCGAAGAATATACCAACAAGCTAAAGAAAGCTACTATAAAGTAGTTTGTGTAAAAAATGAGGGGAGATTTTTTTTCACTCTATGATGAAAATTCATAATCATCGACATTTCTTCTGCATTTTCCCCAAATATCTAGAAAAATGCTGCCAAGAATTTCAATTTGGAAAGGGTCTTTGACAACCAGTCCGAAAGGAGTCCCAGTAGCATCTTTAGGCGCGATGAGCAGTTCTTCGTGGTCGCGATTAATCCCAAAAAGATTTCTTTCTTCGGTATGACGAATCATGATATTAGGCCGGTTAAATTGGTCAAAGATAGATTTGTGCTTCGGATTTTTAAAATCGACAAAAGCCATGATTCGTAGCTGAGTAGAGGTTCTTAAGTTTTCTAAATTTAATATAGTAGGGACTAGAGAAAAATCTGGGACGGTAATTACAGCATTATGCTTAATTCTTTGAGTAATTTGAGCGATTTTTTCAATTGCTTGATCATCGCCCTTTACAAGATTTGGAAGGGCACGCGAAATGACTCCAGCTTCAGCGGCTTCCATTCCCCGCTGGATTTGAGCTAATTCTTCGCCTAACTCACTAATTCTTGAATTTAAGCTAGTAATTTCACCTTTTAATTGCATGATTACATTTTCTTTTTCAGAAACCGTGGTTTTAAGTCGCTCCCTATCGTTTACTATCGAGTTTATTTGGGAACCTAAGTTATTAATTTGATTTCTTTGGTTGTCTATAGTATAATTTAGATTCTTTATTTCAACTTCTAAATTTTTTGCCTTTCCTTCTGATTCTTCGAAAGATTGAGCGGTAGACGTCATATCGGAGGTTAATGCATTAATTTGTAACTCCTTCTTTACGAGTTCCTCATCTTTTGACTTGAGCTCCACCCATAGCTGATCTTCAGTTCCTTTTAATTGATCTATTAATTCATCTTTTTTCTGTAAGGTGGTTTCTAATTCCTTGATTCTTATATAGTGGGTATCGATTCTTAATTCTAATCCTTTCATTTCTGCTTTTAAGATCCCAACTTGCGTAAGTTCTTCATGCAAACGTTTATTTTCATCTTGCATAGTATTATGCGCTCTTAAAATACGGTCCATCTCATGTACTGCTTGCTCTTCCTTAATCATAATCTCCTTTTTCTCGCTTAGCAGCTCTCTAACACGGTTTCCGAGCTCTTTAACTTCCTCTTTCGTTCTTGATTGTTCTCTTTTATTCTTTTCTTCCTGCTCTTTTAATTTTTGCTTCAATTTTTCAATTTCTTTCTCTTTTTTTACGATACTCTTCTCTATTTTTTCCATGGTCTTACCCTCATAAGTAAGGTTTGAATTAAATTCTACCTATCCAATATGGATCTCTCATAAAATAATAAATTCAGCAATAAGAGGGGCTTAACTCTTTTCTCATTCTTAAATTGATCTAATCTATTATTTAAGTTGATCTAATAATCTGCCTTATAATATATCCAATTTTCAAGAAAAGTATTTCGTAGTGAATTTCATCTTCAGTTAAATCTAATATAGTTTTGAATCCTTAGAAAGAAATTGAATTTTATATCGAACCAAATTTTTATCATGCTTTCCCTCCTTGCATTCCCGGCACATCCATTTCCCTGGTAGGTACTCTATCCAATTAACATAAAAGCTAATACTCTTCCCTATTGTTTCAGGACCTGCTACCTTGCCACAATAAATACATTTGACTTCTTCATTCGTCATGTTTCCTCATTATTTCCGCAAAACTTTTTTACTAATTTTTTTTGGTTGATTTAGATATTAGAATCTTTATTTTCATCAATTTTCAATGGAATATAATATGTCCGAACTTCAAACCAATTCAGAGAAGAAGACACGATTTAAATATCCAAACTTAATCCCATTATGGTTTTCAATTTTCATCGACATCTTGGGATTTACGATTTTACTTACAATCCTTCCAAAATTCATTTTAACGATTTCTGGGAATGAATTGTTAATAGGCTTTATTCTTTCGATAAACGCTATTTTCACCCTCGTTTTTGCGCCAATATTAGGGAAATTAAGCGATAAATATGGAAGGCTTCCCCTACTCTTGATTAGTCAAATTGGAACCGCTATTGGATTTTTATTGATGGGATTTTCAACAACTTTAGGGATGCTCATCGTTTCTCGAGTCATTGATGGAATATTTGGTGGAAATTTTCCTATAGCAAAGGCGATCATTAGCGATACGGTCCCACCAGGGGATAGAGCCGTTCAAATGACAAATGTGGGTGTGTGCCATGTCTTAGCCAGTCTTGTTGGTCCTGGGATGGGTGGTATCCTATATAATTTAGGTGGGTTCGGGATGTTAGCGCCTGGGTTAGCTTCAACGGGCTTATCTATTACAACAATCATTATAACAATTCTAATATTAAAAGAGACATGGCCGAAATCAAAACGGAATCTACCAAAAGAAAAAGTTGAGCTCAAATTAAGAAAAAATACAACAGCTCTTTATTTATTAACGCAATTTGGTTTTCACACCATCTCCTTTATGATCTACATTACTACTATTGCAGGATTTGCATATCTAGTACTTGGATTAACACCCCCAGAAGTTGGGTTGTTACTAACAATCTCGGGTATATTTCGAGCTATCTATAGATTTACTATATTTGAACCACTTTTAAGAAAATTAGGTGAAAATAGAACATTAATACTTGGTTTAGGGTCGTTTGTAGTAGTTTTTATACTCGTTGGCTTTGTTCAAAACCCGATACAATTCGGGCTTGTTTTGATACTTGTCAGCTTTGCAGCTTCGTGCACAAGAGGAATAATAATTAGCAAAATTACCCGATCCGTCACACCTAGAGAACAAGGGGCGATTAATGGCTACTCAACTGCCCTAGACAGTCTCGCACAAATATTAGGCCCTCTTATTGGTTTCTTCATACTCGGTACTTTTCAACCCTATTGGTTAGGATTCATTATGGGCATGCTTTCCCTGGCTTCCTTCTTAATGGTATTTAAAAAGCTTGAGTTAAGAAAATAAAACGATATTTCAATTCTAAATCATCTGTAGAATTTTCCATCAAAATCCACCACTAATGATATAAAGAATATGAATTTTGTTCATTTATATTCAACATGTATTCCAATATATGAAAACATATGATGAATTGCTTTCAATCTGTAATCACGATCTTTGAATTATCAAAATATAAGGTGAAATATGTTGTTAGATCATAGGTATTTTCATGTTTCAGTGAGATTTTTATTGATTTTCTTAGTTTCATTATTGATTTGCTTTATGTTACCTAATTATATTCCCGGGAAGGTAAATGTAGTAGTTAATATTGAAGAAATACCGGCGGTGGGTGAAACCTTCTCCTTTTGGATTGGAAAAATCGTAGAAATCATTCTCATGGGACCAGTTTTTGTGATTATTTATTATGTCCTAATGAAAAATTTGCTTGGTAAAATCGATTTAGGACAAGGGAGAAATAAACAGTATGTTTACCTGCTGGAGTTAATGGTTGTAATGCTTGTTATGATGGTAGTGGTGGGACATGTCGTGCATCTAATGTTCGATTATGCCAATTGGGTATATCGAGAGGTATCTCCAGGGTTGGGCTATGATACGGATCCCTTGTTCTTATTTTTATACCATTCTGACGAATGGGTTGGTCATCATCTGATTCATGTTGGATTCTTCGGCTTCGTTGTTCTCGCCCTTATTGGAGAAACGCTCATTAAAGATCGTAGGAACATGAAGTGGTATGAAATTGTGTTTGTCGTTCCGTTAGGAATTGGCCTCTTTGTCATGAGCGGGTATGCGACATACGAAGGGCAGTGTGCATGGTTATTAATGGTCTTATCAGCAATTTTATTGGCGATTGAAGTTGTTGTGATTCTCTGGAAAAAGATAAATCCGCTTAAGTATCCAATACTATTCGCCTCCATTATAGGTAGTGCCATCGTGATTGGGTACTACATCTATTACATCTCGATATTTGGGACCTTACCATTTTATCCCTTCGTTCCTCAATAAGAGTTTCAAATAGCAGAAATATCATATAGATGAAAGCAAAATTAAAATTAGAACAATAATAAAGATAACTGATTAAATTGAAAAGAAGAAGTTTATTCATCTTAATTTTTATTCTCTTTTCCTTGATTTTGTTACTTATTCCATTGAATAAAACAGCTCCCAATTTGAAATTTACCAAAGAAGATAATGCATCTCCAATCTCTATACCATTGATCGATCATGAATTATCTGCTCAATCCTTCAATGCCTCGGGACCTGTTACTATTTATGTAGGTGAATCGATCATTGGAACCGAGTTTTACCAATTAATTAGCAATGATTTGAAGATGTCCTTTGCCGCTGCTTCAATTGAAAATGATACGGTTTCTCTCAAAAATGATAGTATCGTTCTTGGCAGGCCCGAAATTAATAACATAACTAATGAAATGGTCACGAGTGGAAATCTTTCGTTGAATATGACTGGTTGGACACCAAATTCCTATCGTATTTGTAATTTAGTTTATAATCAAACGAATGTCATCGTTATTGCGGGAAATGATAATCTCGGAGATGGATACGGAGTCTATTGGTTCATCGAATATTTCTTAAAATTACACCCAGAAATGATTTCTGATATCAATATAACAAGATCTACAAATTTGACTATGCGCAGGATGGGCATAGGTTGGGGCTACCAGCTGCATTGGCAGGATGATCCGCCTTACGTCAATCAAACGAATATGGATTTAACCGTTAACAATCTTGAAACGCAAGTCAAATTTGCTTTGAAAACTGGAATGAATACTTTTAATATGGGGAGTTTTCTCAGATGCCTGACTTTTGACAACCTTACACCAGGAGATCCATATGTAGTATATGCCAATGATAGTCCATTTCGACTCCGGCATGAGAAATATGTGGAGGTCTATCAAAATTTTACTACTTACTTGAAACAATTCAATTTTACCTTAACAATAGGGACGGATATGTTTCCTTACACCCCGGCCATCAGAGAATATTTAGGGGGAGATCTTGATGTGAATGATCCAGCGTTATGGGTCCTGATCAATGAGAGTATCTTTGAACTTTTTTCTAAACTACCTTTTGATGGGTTGCAGGTTCGGATTGGCGAGGGAGGCGAAGTAGGAGCTGGCAATTACACAAGTGGTGTGATCTTTCGCAGTATTGAAGATACGAAAATGCTAATTAGAAATCTTCTTTCATATATTGACAATTTCAATAATAAATTTAACACAAGTAAATTCCTTCTTTTTCGCACTTGGAGCATCGGAATCGGCAATGTAGGGGATTTACATATAGATCCAGATGTCTATCATCAGGTATTCGATGAATTTGATAACGAGAACCGGACTAATTTGTGGGTATCCATTAAACATGTTGCAATGGATTTTTTCAGATATATACCCCGAAATCCCACTATAGGCATCGGGAATCTCCCCACTATCGTAGAATTTCAATCAGCACGCGAATATGAAGGGTATGGGAATTATCCCAATTATTTAGCGAGTGCCTACCAAATGGATCTCCAGTACTTCGGGAACTCTTCTAATTTTAAAGGAGTTTGGGTTTGGACAGGCTATGCAGGCTGGTACAAGGGAAAAAATGTAGCCTATCAGTTCTATGGTTTCTACAGTTGGCAAGATGCAAATGTCTATGCATATAGCCGATTGAATTGGAATTATAGTGAGGACATTGTTGAAATTACACAAGATTGGATTATTTCAACTTTAGGGAACAATAGTCAATTAATCGCAAATTTCACCCAGGTATTACTACTCTCAGACACCGCAGTGCGTTTGGGACTGTACATTCATGATTTTGCAAAAGAAACACTTTCGTTAGATACCCCATTCTTCTCCATTGGACGACTTCCAAACATGTTATGGGTCTATTGGGGGATTCCCACTTCATCACATGCGATCCTCACCGCGGTCTATGATAAATGTCGTGGAAACGTTTCCTCGAATGTGAGGGACGGGTTTACTGCGGTTACACTTGTCAATAATATGATAGATCTAGCTTCTGGTTTCACATCGAACGTGAGCGATCCAGAAGTCTATGCTCAAATGCTTTTCAGCCTTCAATATCAAAGGGAAGTGTATGTTATGCTTGCATGGTATCGCCAATTATTTCTCTATTATTATGATTACGTAATAACTCGTAATGAAACCTCCAGACAATTATATCTTGCAGCTCTACCCGAAGTGAAAACGGCGATTGCGGATTATGAATCAAATTGGGATTCTTATGAGAATTACTCCCGTTATGAAACTCATGAGATGCATGACTTCATACAACGGGTTGAGGTCAATTATCCAATAGTTCAAAGGTTTTCTAGATTATTCTTTTTCGTTTTGCTTGGCTTTGTCATCACAGGCATTTCTATGAGTTTTTATTACAGAAAGAAATCTAAAGAGGAGGAATCTTCCGAAAAATGGTATTTCAAATTATTAAATTCGGCACATGCTTTTAACCAATCAATTATAAAGCCAGGAAAATTTTTCGAAAATTTAAAAGAAAAGGAATTTAAGGCTTATAGCTTCTTTCCAATACTTCTCATAACCCTAATTATGGCATTAACCTATTCATTTTTTAATTATCTCGAATCTTTTAAGGTAGTTTTTGGGGGATTTATGATTGTAGGCCTTGGTTCATGGTTTTATTTTGGCGGCTCATTTTATGTTTTTGGCCGATTATTAGGCGGAAAATCCAGTTTTTTAAAAACTTTAGAATTCACTCAATATCTGTACATCCCTTTTCTCATCGCATCGATGGTACTTTTTGGGATCTTTGGTATTTCCCCTGAAATTCTGTGGTATTACATAATTGGCGCGATACTTTATCCCACGAATCTGATTGTTTTACTAGTTGTATTTATTATTATTCTGAGTTGGATGTTTATCTTAGGACTCCTACTGATTTCTAAAAATTTTGAGATTTCCTTGAAGCGATCAGCCTTGATACTTATCATTCCCATCATCATTTTGTTACTTATTTTATATTTTATCCTCACGGAATATTTCGCTGAACTTTTCGTATTCCTTAATGAGCACTTTGATCTTATAACTTCGGTTTTTAATAGAGCTGAGACGTCAGCAGCGCAGTTTTTTTAATTTGTTATTGTGAATCACGCCATTAACGTTTTTATCTTGACGTTTGTAATCACTTTTTGTTATTTGACAAATTGAAACCTATTTAAATCGTACTTGTATTGAAAATTTATTTGAGTAAATTTGATAATTCAGAAATGAATGATAAGATAAATGAGCAATTTTCAGTCGTAAGATCGGCTTGTGGGTCATATCTCGCCTTATTGCGTAATCTCAGAGCTTTATGCAGCTTTTTTCCTATTTCCTCCTCATATTCTTTAGTTATAATATAAATTTCTCCGAATTTTGATATTAATCCTCCATGCGAACCCGGAAGATCATCAAGTTTTCTGAGTAATAATGCTTTAATTTTCAGTTCAATTGAATTATAACCTAAATCAATAGCCGCTCTGATACGGTCGCGTTCAAAAGAATCTCGTGCGTCTTTTTCGAATAAAACTGATAATTTTACATACCCTTCAATCTCCCTTCGTTTCAACTCATCTTCATTCTTCATAAATAATACCACTCCATGTTCTAAATTATATTTTAAAAAATAACTTGGATTGTATTTAGCATCAAAGTATTCATATGTGAGACATTCAATAGGCGCTCCCGCTTTCATCATGAAATTAAAACTCTCAGCATCTAGCCGTTTTTCAAAATTAGAATCACCCAAATGTATAATAAGAATATCAATATCACTGTCACTATTCGCATTTTTTTTAGCTACAGTTCCAAATAGAACTATTTTTACGATATCTTCACCTAATGTATCCTTCATATATTGCGCATAATTTTCAGCTTGTGTCATCAGTGTTTTTTGAAGTGCATCACTTTCTTCAATTATATCCAAACTATTCTAATCTCCAATATTCCTAAAATTCAATCCAATAACAATATTAAATCACAAATTGTCCCATCTGTAATAACCGCTTGCTCTTAATAAATTCTTTTTAAATTTAATTGAAACAGCAAATTCATTTAATAAGTTAAATTTTACCAAAATGAAAAAAAGGATAAAATAGATGTTAGAGACTTTATTTAGTTTTAGTATTACTAGTCATTTTTTTTGGTGATTTTCATGCATCGAACGGGTAGCGAAATTATTGTTGAGTATTTATTGAAAGAAAAGGTCCCTTATGTGTTTGGGATACCTGGGCATGGGTGTTTAGGTTTAACCGATGCTTTTAGAAAGCATAAAGAAATAAAGGTTATTCAAATGAAGCAGGAAATGAGTGGAGTTCATATGGCGGACGCCTATTATCGAGTGTCTGGAAAACCATGTGTAGTTTTCACATCTATTGGCCCAGGGGCAATCAACACTGCTATCGGTTTAGCGAGTGCCTATGTTGATTCCATCCCCGTTTTGGTGATAACAGGAGATACCCATGTTCATATGCGAGGCAAGGGAGTCCTGCAAGAGATAGAGCGAAACCGAGATTCAGATTTACCACGAGTCCTCGAGCCGTTAGTGAAGCGGTCTTGGCAAATATCGAAAGTAGAGCAATTGCCAAATGTGATGCAACGCGCATTTAATCTCATGATAACTGGACGACGCGGACCAGTGCATATAGATTTGCCCATGGATGTTCAATGTGATTCCATTGAAACCGAAATTCCCGATCCAGAGGTTCATAAACCGATTGGTCGAATCAGAGGTGATCCTCAAAAAATCGAGGAAGCAGCTAAACTAATAACGGTGGCAAAACGCCCAGTGATATTAGTTGGTGGGGGAGTCATGGCGGCCGAGGCATTTAAAGAACTAAAAGAATTTGCAGAATTAATTGGAGCCGCAGTTATTACAACTATTATGGGAAAAAGCGCTTTCCCAGAAGATCACCCTCTCTATGCCTGGCATACCGGTTCAAAAGGTACAACTTGCGGATTGAAATTGAGCTCTAGAGCGGATGTCCTCGTTGCAATTGGCTGTCGGTTCGCGGATGAAACTGCATCTTCCTATAAACATGGGGTAAGTTTTACCATTCCCCCTACTAAATTGATTCATATAGATATCGATCCCTCCGAAATTGGGAAAAACTATCCCGTAGAAGTAGGGATTACTGGGGATGCCAAGAGTGTGCTCCAAGCATTGATTAAAGAATTGAGACAGAGGGATTTCCAAAAAAATTTTGAAAACACTGCATATTTTAAGGAAATTCAAGATCTTAAGGGAGAATGGTTCCAATTTGTACAAAAATTCAAGGATGATACCAAAGTCCCGGTAATGATTTCGACTGTATTACAGGAGGTGCGGCAAGCTCTTGCCCGAGATGCCATTGTAATTACATCATCAGGCAATGTTCAAGCTCAAATGCTTCAAGAATTTCCATTTTATGAACCAAAAACATGTATTACAGCAGGAGGATTCTCAACGATGGGATATACATTACCTGCAGCAATTGGAGCTAAGTTGGCAGCACCAAATCGTCAGGTTGTAGGTCTGGTGGGAGATGGGGACTTCATGATGACCATGCAAGAATTAGCCACTGCGGTACAATACCAAATCCCGATTCTCATTATTCTTATTAATAACCAAGGATGGATCGCTATTAAAGATCTACAGATGGCAGCATATGGAGAAAAATATGCTTATGCAACAGATTTCTTGGATGAAAATGGAAATCTTTATTCACCTGATTTCAAAGCAATTGCCGAAGGATTCGGCTGTTATGCAGAGAAAATCTCGAAATGTGAAGAAATTCAGCCTACCATTAAACGGGCGTTTAATTCTGGCAAACCCGCGGTGATAGAGATAATTGTTAATCGAGAATTCCCCTTTTCTGGTAGCCCAGCCCATGGTTGGTGGGATGTCCCCATTCCTACGTATTTAGATGAGAAACGAAAAAAATATGAAGCAGAAATTAAAGGAGAAAAACTATAAATTCCTTTTTACAAAGAACATAAACAATAGCTCCCATGAAGAATAGAGAGGTAATTTTTGAAATGGATATCGAAATACGCAAATTAAAGGAACCATATCATTATTCACAAGTTGCACACCTTCTAAAAGAGATATATTATAAAGAATATGGCGAAGAAGGGACCTTAATATGGGACGATAAATATACCGAATTTTATTTTGATGCAAATGTAAACAAAGGAATTTCAAAGAATTTTGCTTTTGGAGCCTTTAAGGGAAAGAAACTCATTGGAACTCTATTCGGTCATTGGGATCTTATCGAGATTGAAAATGAGCAGCTTGAGATGTTACATCTGGGACTGATGACCGTTAAGCCCGAATATAGGGGGCAAGGCATTGCAAAGGAAATGTTGAATCAATTAATTGAGCAAGCAAGGAAAAGAAAGATTGATTCGATTATTGCGTTTCCTCAGAAAAACAGATATGGAGATAAATTACTGAAAGACCATTTTGACTTTAAAAATTATGGAAAAACCAAACATTATCTTAAATTGATGGGGGATGAGGGACTCAAGGCTGTTCGTGCACAATACAATATAGTTGCAGCAAAGATCGCCACATTATTTTCCCATATTCCAAATTTGGAAGATCCTGAAGGTGTATTAAGACTTGGAAAATCTGAAGATCTTGAAAAGGCAGTAGCTCTAATTAACTCATATTCCCAGCGAGTACCACTTGCAACAATATATACAAAGGAGGGATTTCAGCACACTATTAGGGAATTCGATTCTCTAAAAGATAGATTTGGGGCCCCATGGGGACATCAATGGTTTATTTTGGAACGGGATAGCGAACTATACGCGACTGTGTGTTGTAGAGTTGAAAAGATCGTCTATACAACAAAGCAGGATCTATTTGAAGAAATATATGCAGCTCTTTTCACTTCACTTGCCTTTCATGAAACTATGGACTTAGACGAAAAGAAGCAATTCCTCAGTTATATTCTGCGTAAAATTCGAGCCGAACTTCCTGAAGTTAGTTGTACGCAAATTACCACGCACCAACATGAAACAAAGGTTTTCAAAAAGCTAAGGTTCGTAGACGATAGAAATTCCTACTACTTATACATGAAACCACTTTCAAAACGGGGAGAAATTCTTAATCAATATATTAAATTTAAAGAATATTACCTTGAATATTATCGTTAAATGATTAAAGAAAGAATTAAATTACAAAATATCAAATGGCAATAATCAATTAAAAATTAAATTAATATTTTGGAATGATCACTCCTTTGAGCTCTATCTTACCTATTAATTTGCTAATTTTCATCTATCATTCTATTTTTATGATAGGAGGTTGACACATATTAAATGGTAGTTTCGTGCCTTTAACCTGATTTATGTATTTCTTTCTGAAATCATCGCTTAGCATTGGACATTCTTTTTTTATACAAGGATGGTCGAATATCTCGTGGTTCCACATTCTACCTACAATCTTTTTCAGAGGTTCTTCCCTGACATTTCCGAATTTTAATGGCATAAAACAGCAAGGCTGGACATCTCCATAAGGTGAAATATACATATACCACCTATTGGACATCCCTCTGCATTGACTTGAACGTTGATTCTGAAACCAAAAATCTCTATGAAGAAATGGGTAATGTTTTCCTGTGATTTTGCTAACTTTCTTCTCCTCTTCACGCGTCAACTTTACATCAACATTCCATAACCACCGCCCAGCTGGTGTCGGCAATAAATATCTTACCCCTACTGCACCTATATCTTTTGCCAGTTGGATTATAGCTTCAAACTCACCGTTTGCCAGATTTTCTTTTGTTATATAAGTTGATAATAAGGATTTTAATCCCACTTCATGTGCGTTCTTTATAGCACCAACAGCTTTTTCAAATGATCCTTTTCCGCGCAATTTATCGTGTTTCTCTTGAATTGGGCTGTCAACACTAACATTAAGTATCTCTAATCCATTATCTTTCAATTGTTTTGCGTAATCTTTCGTGACTTTTATTCCATTGGTATCACAGAATACGTATAAAGATTTTGTCGTAGCATATTTTATTAATTCCATTAAATCTGGTCTCAGGGTTGGTTCACCACCAAAAAAGTCGATCATAAAAGGTTTGGCGGCTTGATCTAACACATCCTTAATCTCTTCTGTTGTAAGTTCTCTGTGTTTCTCTTTTTTATAATGTCCCATACAACAGTGCGGGCATTCAAGTTGACATTCGTATGTTATCCCGAACATCAAGTACCCAATGGGACCCATTTCTTCTGTAGCCCATTTAAACATCTCGTCTGGCTTGATTGTTAATTGAATTTTGTTTTGTTCCAAAATTTTGAGGAATTCATCAAACAGCTCTCTATCAAGTTTCATTTTTTCCATATTTATGTCCCTTTTTTCAATTTTATTCAATTTAAATAATATTATTTTAATGTTAAAAATTTTAATTTTTTATACAAAAACTGCAAAGTGAAATTTTTTATTGAGTAAATTTAATTGTATCATTTTAGAAAGTTGATTAGAATGTCAATTAGATCCTTAGCGGAAAAGGCCTTCGAGCAAGGAGGCGGTATTTTAAGGCTTGCTCCAAATTGGGTTCCTCGGGCCTTTTGCATCCCGGGAAGGAGGATTAAACTGCATCCAGATGATTATTATGCTCTTGGCGGAGATCGAGGTGGAATAGATGAGCGGTGGTTTGCATCTACAACCCCGGCAGATAATGGTCCGCTAACTGCTCCGAACGAAGGCCTAAGTTTCGTTGTATTTAAAGATGGTACTGAAATAAAACAAATTCTCCTAGGTGATGTTATAGGAGAACTTAAAGATCAGCTAATTGGCAAACGTTTATGGGAAAAATATGGTAGTTGGCCCGTGTATGCGAAATTTTTTGATAATCAAGGCCCACTTCCATTCCATATTCATCATCGTGGGGAACATGCCAAGCTTCTCAATCAAATGGCAAAGCATGAAGCATACTATTTTCCCCCTCAGGTGAATAATCATTGCGGAGATTTTCCATATACCTTTTTTGGATTTCAACCAGGAGTGAAGAAAGAGCAAATAAGAGAATGTCTCCTCAATTTCTCAAAAGGGGACAATAAAATCACAAATCTATCTAAAGCCTATCATCTTGAAGTAGGTACAGGTTGGGATGTCCCGCCTGGGATTCTTCATGCACCGGGAAGCCTTTGCACCTATGAACCACAGCAAGCATCTGATGTCTTTGCGATGTTCCAATCGCTTACAGGTAATCAACTCGTCCCTGAAGAACTTTTATGGAAAGGCGCTCCAGAGGAAAAAATGGGTGATATTGATTTTTTAATAGAATTAATTGATTGGGATTTAAATGTAGACCCCGATTTTAGGTCCAAACGTTTTATGAAGCCCAAAACCATTAAAAATATCGAAAAAATGAAAGCAGAAGGATATATTGAAACCTGGATCTGTTATAAATCGAGTGCTTTTAGTGCGAAAGAACTTACCATTTTACCAGGAGAAGCCGTAATTATACACGATAATGCAGCTTATGGATTAATTATGTTACAAGGATACGGCACTTTAAACGAATGGACTATAGAGACGCCCACACTAATCCGTTATGGCCAATTAACAAACGATGAATTCTTTGTCAGTGAATCAGCAGCAAAACAGGGAGTTAATATAAAAAATCAATCTGAAATCGAACAGATAGTAATGTTAAAACATTTTGGACCGAAAAATCCAGATTTGAAACTCTAAAAAGAAAATAAATGCGAAATGCTTAGATAAAAATGATAATAGGACTTCAATTGAGCAAATTAAGTAATATTTCTTAAGAAAATAAAAATATGAAATTATAACTTAAGTTCGACAACTTATATTTTTATAACAGATTTTTTAATCCTTTCCTCATAATAAAAGTGAATATTTCCGAGA
>JABXJU010000284.1 GCA_013375405.1 Candidatus Helarchaeota archaeon | reverse complement strand
TCCATTAAGAAGTCGCTTTAGTATTTCTCGTGTTTTCTCCATTAATTTTTCAATCCTCTAACTTTTTTAAATAGTATCAACTTATTTAAACAAAATTAATGAAATTAATTAAATTCTTGTGATTCAATTCGATTTGAATTTTCAAAATTACCCCATGAATTTATAGACCAAAAATTACAATAAATGTGATCGAAAATTAATCATTAGAGTAGAAATGACAAATGGAAGAATCCGCAACTTTCAAGTGGAAAATTGTCGTAATAGGGGACCCTTTTGTGGGAAAAACTACTTTAATGTTACGATATACTCAAAAGAAATTTAGAGAATTATATATTCCCACAGTAGGTGTCCAAGTTTCGCGTAAAATAGTTAAAATCAACAATATTCACTGTTCATTAAATATTTGGGACATTGCAGGACAACAGAAATTCTCAAATGTTCGCAAAATGTTTTATGAAGGTGCTGATGCAGTAATAATAGTATTTGATGTTACAGATAAACCCTCGTTCGTGAATTCCTCAACTTGGTATAACGACTTTTTATCATTTAATAAAGATAATTTTGGTATATTACTTGGAAATAAGATTGATTTAGAACAAAAACGAGTTATTCTATATGATTGGGGGCAAATTTTATCTAATAAGATGGCCTTCCAATATTTTGAAACTTCTGCTAAAACTGGAAAAAATGTTGAAGATTTGTTCGCATACATCGCTATTACCTTGTTGAAAACTGCAAGAGAAAAAGAAGTCAAGTAAATATTATTAATATTTTTCGATTTTTGGATAGTTTTAGATTACCATTATGGATTAATAGAGCCATTGAAATTATTAGAACCAATAAAGATATCAAAAAAATGAATTCGCAAATCAAGGGAATATTTTTTTATACTAATTATATATAAAACTAATAAGGGCGAGTTTGGTATGGATTCTAAACAAAAAAATACCCTTATTGGTAGTTTAGTAATTGTTTTTGATGGTTTGATAGGATTAATTTACTATTTATTCTTCTTTTTCAGTATTCCCCTTATGATATTCAGTATAATAATGACAAGCTTAGGCTTTGTATTCCTATTTTTAGCACTTGCTAAAAAATTGCCCCCATATACCCATCATTGGTGGATGTCGCGTAGGTTTGCAAGGATAGAAACATTGCTAGGTGGCTGGTTTCTCGGAATTGTTGGTTCATTGGCTTTCATTTTGGAATTTACCTTGAGACCATATTTCTTTTTATTAATGGTATATGGATTATCTGCAGCGGGATTTGGGACATACCTCTACATCACACGTGAGTGAATAAATTGAAGTGCGCGCACCTAAACCAACATTTATTAAAATCACGGATAAAGCTATAAATTATTTTTCACGGATTGGAATTTGAACTATAACTACCTAAAATTAGATATATTTCCCATTCCTTGATTGTGCCTTTAAAGAAAACCTTATACGCTTTCCAGTTAAGTATATCCAATCAAGTTTATAACTGATTTTTTTCATAAAATTAAAGGAATGATTTTTAAAATTATAAAAATTAGAAAATATTAAATTTAGGAATTGGTGAGATTATGCCTCGCGCGTTAATATTACTTGATTGGGATAGAATAAAAGGGCCTGTCGTGAAAGCCAAATATCCGGAAATTAATTTCGATCCGGATCTTCCCATGAAGATTTGATGTTGCGACGTTAAATCGTGGAAAAATTTTTATGGCACATACGGCTCAAGAGCCTGTAGAAATCCAATTAGCGCTCCAATTTGGATCAGCAAATATAGCTTCTAGATTCGCTCAATTTAAAGAGAAAGGTGTCATGCGGCGAATTTTATTTATCCTATTGTTGAATCCCGAAGAAAATCCAAAAAATTTTTTTGATATGCTGGTAGATTTCGAAAAAGATCTTAAATTAGAAATTGATGCCACTTATTTAGCCGAACGGGTAAAAAATACATTTATTAAAAAGACATCTAGCCAAATTTCAGCGATTTTTAATACCGAAGAATTATCTTCAAAGATAATTAAGCGGTCTAAACAATTATTAGATAGTGGCGAAATTCAAAAAGCACAATCATTAATATCCAAAGCAAAAAATATTCCTTCTAAAATTGCAGAAACACTTCAATTAGCCGAAAATGCATTAAATGAAAAGGATTTCACCACTGCAGGAACACATTATGAAGCCGTATCTAAACTTCTATTTGAAGTAGATGAAACTGCATTAATGCAACAATATCATGAGAAAGCCGAAAAAGTGAAAAAAATACCAGTTTTACAAAAAGAAAGGAAAGAATTCGCTGAAAATGCACAAAAAGCCTTAAAAAAGGTTGATTTTTCGACCGCAATTGAATGGTATAATGCAGCAGCTAAGAATTCTGAAGAATTAGGAGATAAAATTAAAGCAACTGAATATTCAAAAAAAGCAGCTGCGTTAGAGAATTTCCTGGAAGCTGATAGAGAAGCTAAACTAAATGGAACATCAAAAAACAAAAATTGACCTTTTTTCTTAGAGAGGGAGAAAAATATCGGCCGTAAATTCGGGAAAAAAAATACTATTAATAGATTGTCAAGTAGCTGGTATCTCAGGTGACATGGTACTGGCAGGGCTCATTGATTTAGGGGCAAATTTTCAAAGAATAAAAGAGAAATTATTATCTGCCTCGAAATTTGTGCCAAACGTCGAACAATTAGAGATTAATTGTAAAAAAGTAGTTAAAAATGGAATCAATGCAACTCAAATTTCCTTTTCATTTGAAGAAACTTTGAAACACAGACATGGAAAAGATGTACTTTCTATAATGAAAAAAATCACGACGCATTTCAATTGGAACGATTATAAAAAAGCCCTTGCTCTTAATATTTTAAACACTCTAATACGAGCGGAAGCTATAATTCATGGAACATCGGAAGAACTTGTTCATCTTCACGAAGCTGGGTCGATTGATACAATATTTGATATTGTTGGATTCATTTTAGCATGTCAGGATCTCCAGCTACTTGAAAATTGTACATGGATTTCTACACCAGTGGCTGTAGGTGGAGGCCTTTTAAATTTTTCACATGGAATAGTTTCAAATCCCGCGCCTGCCACTCTCGAAATTTTAAAAACTAAAGAATTTGAAATCGTGGGAGGCCCAGTTGAATCAGAATTAACCACACCAACCGGGGCTTCTATCTTAGTTAATCTAATTAAAAATAACATTAAATTCTATCCTCCACTCATTATTCAATCGATTGGTTATGGAGCAGGAACAAAGGATTTCTCTAAGATTCCTAATGTTCTTAGGTTAATTCAGGGAAAGGAACCAACTTTGAGTCCATATAATTTTGAAAAAATTATTACCATTGAAACAAACGTAGATGATATTACGGGAGAATTACTGGGAAATACAGTCCATAAAATCATGGAAACTGGTTTTGCAAAAGATGTCTCAGTTATTCCAATGACTTCAAAAAAGCGGCCTGGCTATTTAATTCAGATTCTAACAAATTATGAGCATTTAATGCCAATAATTCAACTGCTTATTAATGAATTAGGAACTTTAGGCGTACGGTTTTTTCCCACTATGCGGTATACGTTGAATCGGAAAATAGTTTCGCTACCAATTCAAGTATTGAATAAAAATTATAATATCCCCGTAAAAATTTCTTGGGATTCTAACACTACCATTATTCAGACAAAACCTGAATCTGATGAGATAATGCAGCTCTCGAAAAAAACGGGAGTTTCCATGAGAAAGCTCTTACAAATAATCAATAAGGAAATAGAAAGCAAATTTCAAATTGGTCAGAAATTGAATAACTCGGTAGATTTTTAAACTTGTTGTAATTTGGTTATTTTTTGATTACTTAAAACCGACAACTTTATATACTACCTTTTTCACCCAAGCAATTTTAAATTGCATTTATGTCCTGGGTAACATTGAGATGAAAACATCGTAGAACTTGATGCTTATATATGTTAATTTGAAAAAGAAGTTGAATGATATGAGAGAAATTTCATTTGATGGCAAAATTCGGAAGCGAAAAAAAGTCGAATTCAAGGAAAGGGAGCTTAAAAAGAGGCGTCTCCAAGAAATTTATGAGAATCTAACAGATGAGGGGCGGAGGTTAAAAGAAATGTTAGATAAATTGCGGGAATTAAGAAAACAGAAGGAGAGCGGTAAAGAGCGGGTTGTGGTAAAGGAAGTCAAGCATGATGAAGAAGGAAGAGAAAATCAAAAGTCTTTTGAGCAAATTGAAGCAGAGGCATTCAAAGAAGTTAGAGAGGAGAGAGACAGGATTTTTGATGACATAATCAAGAAACTAAAGGAAGGTGATGCTAAATTAACCACAGAGGAAGTTAAATCAGTGCGTGGCCTACGGAGGGACTTGAACATCATTAAAGAAAGCAGAGAGGAATTAGATGAAGATTGGCGACATTTGGAAAAATTTTTGCAAGAAATTGATACGGAATTCGAAAAAATTAAACAAACAGAGCAAGCTAAAATAGAAACAAGAGAAGAAAGAAAAAAAGCGCCGAGCGAGATAAAGCCGGACTCAAAAGTCCAAGAAGAAACAGAAAATACCAATGGTCGA
>JABXJU010000283.1 GCA_013375405.1 Candidatus Helarchaeota archaeon | reverse complement strand
ATCAACTTGCAAATGGCCGGGTCCTTGCGAACCATCTATGAAAATAAGGGTATTTGAATTGATTTTTCTAATTTGCTTGATGATTTCCTTCATTGGATGAACGGTTCCCATAACGTTTGAGGCATGTTGAAATGCAACTAGTTTAGTATTTTCTGTAATCATCGGTTCAAAATCCTTAGGTCTTAGAACACCGTCCTTTTCGGGCTCAATGACCTTAAGGTCTGCCTTTACTCGTCTAGCTAATCGCATCCAAGGTAAAATATTGGAATGATGTTCGATTATGGTGGTTACTATCTTATCGTTAGGTTCCCACTTGATGAGCGGTTCAGCTTCACCGAATCTACCCTGTTCCCTATCTAAAAGCGGATTACAAAGCGCATATGCAACAAAATTACTCGCTTGGGTTTCATTTCGTGCAAAAATAAATTCTGAGGATTTGCAATTTAATAATAAATTCGCAATATTGTCCCTAGCTTCATCCACTTTATCACTAGCGAGTGCCGCAATACTATATGCGCCCCTTTCAATATTTGCAGGATATTCAAAAAAGTATTCCTTTACAGCTTCTATTACTGGAATTGGAACGGGCGTCGTTGCGGCATTATCTACATAAGTATATTTTTGCATAATTGGAATCTGTTCTCTCACTTCTTCCGGGGTTAATGGGCTCATCGTTACTTTATTCTCCTTATCTCTATCAGAATCTTTTAAGGTGCGATTAATAAAATAAAAAACATATAATTAATTTAAATGTGATTTAACTAGATGATTTAACAATGGATCTTCAAGATTTGATTTTAGGGCTTTTCTTCGTAGAGGTTACGATAGAACTCGAGATCTCTCTCTTTTTCCTATTCGGGTGGCGGAAAGGTGAAAAAGAAAGGAAATGGAGTATAGTTGCTGTTTTAGGCCTTTATTTTCTCTTCTTAGCGATTGGACGAATTATTCTCATCATTCATGATTTTCACATAGAAGAACCGGTCTTTTATTTCATGGGAATTGGTTTTTCCTTATTGGGTATGCTGCTTTTTATTTTTATAGCAGAATATATTATCCCCTTAAATACTCGATATATCTTTACTTTATTAGGAATTGGCACTTTAATATCAATTTTTTTCTTTGAGAAAGCTACAGCACAATTTATTATGTATTTAACGATTCCCATAATTTTTATTATGGGATTTGCGTTTATCACTTTCTTAATTCATCGGACATCGGGGAAAGTTCGCAATTATTTCATTATAATTTTTATAGGGCAATTTATTTACGGAATTGGAACTGGCCTAAACACTGATTTTGTTTGGGGTTTATTTTATGCTGCAAATATAGAAATACGACCTATTGGCTTGTTATGCATTGTAGGAGGTCTTGCTTTAATAGCATTCGCCTTCTGGCGGCTTCCATCTTTCACGGAGATCGAATGGCATTCTAAAATGTTGAACCTTTATGTAATCACAAAAGATCATGGTATATGCTGTCTTTATTATCCTTTTCAAGAACAAAAAGGTGGCCTAGGGCCCCAGTTGATATCTGGGGGGGTCACAGGAATCATTGGCCTTATTAAGGAGATGACTAGCAGCAAAAAACATCTTAAAGCGATGGATCATGAAGACATCGAGATTATCTTCGAATATGGGCTCTATACTACGACAGCTCTCATTGTAGAGGAGGATCTCCAGATTTATCATGACAAACTAAAAAAGTTCGTGGAAGAATTTGAAGATACATATAAGCAAAAATTCATTGATTGGACGGGGGCAGTTGCCGAATTCGAATCCGCCGTTGATATTGTTGGCCGGATTTTTGAACAAAAAAATATTCCCGCTAAAATTTCAGGTAATGAAGATATCTGTGGCGAGGACGCTTAGTTTTATTGCGGTATGTGATTTTTAATGAAGGTAGAAATTATCAATACTGGAAATGAACTTCTAAACGGGAAAATAAAGAATACTAATATTATCTGGTTGATTAAGAAATTAAATAGGTTAGGTGCCCGCCTCATTCAGTATTCAGTTATTCCCGATGATTTGGAAGTTATTTGCGCAGCTTTACGCGCAGCGTTGGAACGTTCTACCGATGTAATCATTACCACGGGTGGCTTAGGCGCTACTTACGACGATATGACACTCAAAGCGATAGCAAAGGTCATAAATCGACCTTTAACCCTCAATTCACGGGCTCTTGAAATGGTAGAATTAAAATTTGAGTATGCAAAACGTTTGGGTTGGACATATGCTGATTTAATATCAGATCATTGGAAAAAGATGGCTATAATCCCCGAGGGAAGTATACCCTTAGAGAATCCCCCAGGGGCAGCTCCAGGCGTGCAAATCACCTTTGCCGGAAAAACAATTTTTGCATTACCCGGTCCCCCAAATGAGCTTCGTGCTATATTTCGAAAGGAGATCCGCCCCTTTCTACAACAACGCATTATAAGTAAGGCTCCTGAAACACATTTTTACATTAGTGGATTAATTGAACCTACAATTTCTGGAATTATTAATAATACTTTCATACAATTCAAAGGAGTCTGGGTAAAAAGCCATCCTATGCTACATACAGGGAAATTAATGCTTGAAATCCATATTTCCTTACAAGAGGGATATGATTCACCCGAATTAGTTGAAAACGCGACGTCCTATTTCATTAGAGAAATCGAGAAACTTGGGTGTGGTAAAATTATAATGGAACTCGAGGTGGAATAAATGGTGATCGTTGAATTTTTCGTTGGTTGTGCCGGAACTGGCAAATCTACCTTAACGGGGATCTATTGTGATTGGCTCAATGATCAACCAGATTTAGATGCAATTGCAATAAATTTCGATCCTGGTGCCATGCGACTCCCATATAAGGCAGATATTAACATTCGTGATTATATCCGTATTGAAGATGTGATGGAAGAATACAAGCTTGGTCCCAATGGTGCTCTTGTAGCCAGTACTGATTTAACAATCAATTTTCTCAATGACATAAAAAAAGAGATAAATGAACTACGCCCAAATCATATTCTTGTTGATACCCCAGGGCAAATGGAACTTTTTGCATTTCGGACTACTGGACTCTATATCCTTGCTTCCTTGGGTGGCCATAATAGCGTTATGAATTATTTAGTAGATCCAACTCTAGCTAAACGTCCTACCGGCTTTGTTACTGCTCTTTATCTTGGATTATCCATCCAGACACGGTTTTTTGTGCCACAACAATATATCCTCTCTAAAATTGATCAGTTATCTCAAGAGGAAACCGAAGAAATTATAGAATGGTCCTCCGATTTTGATAAATTGGAAAACGCAATGAATCTCGAAACTAAAGGCGAGCGGAGAGAATTGAATACTCAATTAATTCTCGCATTAAAAACTCTCAATATCAGTGGTGAATTATTACCGATTTCTAGTATCGAAAACATCGGAATTGCTGATTTATATCGCTTAATCTCTCAAATTGCTCTAGGAGGCGAAGATTTTAGCGAATTGACTTAAAATTCCTTTCTTTATATAACAAAAAGATTTATGAAAACTTTATGGTTAGTAAAACAAAATCAATGAAAGACGTGTTGAAGAAAATGAGCGAAACCGTTAAAAAGATTATAAAGGCTGCACTAGATGAGAAACGCACCTCGTTAATGGAGCATGAATCTAAGGAAATTATCGCGGCTTACGATATAAAATCTGCTAAATATGGTCTTGCGAAGACCGCTGACGAAGCTATCCAAGCCGCAAAAAAAATTGGCTTCCCAATAGTCTGTAAAATCGTTTCTCCTGACATCCTACACAAAACCGATGCCGGAGGAATTAAACTAAACCTCAATAGTGATGATGAAGTTAAGCAAGCTTTTGATGAAATCATGAAAAATGCGAAGGCTTACAAAGCTGATGCAAATATTATTGGAATTAATGTGCAAGAAATGGCCCCAGAAGGAATCACTGAGGTTATAATAGGGCTTACTACGGACCCTCAATTTGGTCCAGCCTTGATGTTTGGCTTAGGTGGGATTTTTGTTGAAATCTACAAGGATGTCTCTTTCAGGGTTTGTCCAATTACGGAATATGATGCCCGTGAGATGATTGAAGAAATTAAAGCATTTCCTATTCTTGATGGGTTCCGAGGTCGTCCTAAAGGAGATGTAAAAACATTAATTGATATTCTACTCAAATCCTCAAAGTTAGCGATTGATTTTCCTGAAATTGACCAAATGGATTTAAATCCCATTATTATCTACGAAGAAGGAAAAGGTTGCGCCGTCGTAGATGCCCGTATTATTTTAAAAAGTGAAAAATAGAATTATTACTTTTTCAACTTTCTTTTTCTCTTATTTCAGTTTAAATAGCTAAATTTCGCATCTAAGAGTAAATAGCAGAGCTGATTAAAGCCGCTTTTTACATCGGCTCGCCTAATTTTATGGTGTTTCGTAAAATATGCATTTCGATAAGCCAAGAATACCAGTGCCGTCGTAATTTGTATTATGAATTTTGGATGGTTTAGCAATAATTCTTTTCGCCCCATATTTCTCACGAGTAAATGTGAAAACATTTTTTTTAGTTGTAAGAAATAATCCCTTGCATCCTTTGTACAATTCTTT